>JBLHJR010000029.1:0-34715 GCA_047619205.1 Candidatus Endobugula sp.
CTTTCCTTCGCATCACCAAATAACATGCGTGTATTTTCTTTATAGAACAGTGGGTTTTCAACGCCCGCATAGCCTGTTGCCATGCCTCGTTTAAGTACAATAGTCGTTTTTCCTAACCAAGGTTCTAGTACTGGCATACCTGCGATAGGGCTGTCAGGAACTTCTTGTGCGGCTGGATTGACGATGTCGTTGGCGCCAATAACAATGGAAACGTCGACATTAGGAAAGTCTGCATTGATTTCATCCATTTCAAACACAATATCGTACGGCACTTTGGCTTCGGCGAGTAACACGTTCATGTGACCCGGCATACGGCCGGCTACAGGGTGAATGCCAAAGCGTACATTGATGCCTTTTTTGCGTAAGGTTTTACTAATGTCGCTGACCATATGTTGTGCTTGCGCAACCGCCATACCGTAACCAGGAATGATCATCACTTCTTGGGCTGTAGAGAGCATGTCGGCGACTTCTTCGACGTTGGTCGCCACTACTTCGCCTTCGATTTCTGTGGCTGGGCCATTACTGACTTTAGCTTTAGTGCCAAAGCCGCCAGCAATCACCGAGATAAAGTTACGGTTCATTGCACGACACATAATGTAAGACAAAATTGCGCCAGAACTACCGACTAATGCGCCAATAACAATCAATAAGTCATTCGCTAGCATAAAGCCTAGTGCTGCCGCTGCCCAGCCTGAATAACTGTTGAGCATAGAAACGACAACAGGCATATCGGCACCGCCAATAGCGGCCACCATATGAATACCGAATAGAACGGCAACTAGTGTCATTAATAATAATGGGATTAAGCCGCCACCTAACGCTGCCTCAGTGACGAACTGCATGCCGAAGTAAATGGCAAGGATGAGTAAGCAAAGATTTAGCCAGTGACGCGCAGGTAGCATTAATGGTTTACCACCCCATTTGCCACTGAGTTTTAAATAAGCCACTACTGAACCTGCAAAGGTCATGGCACCGATAAGGATGCCGATATAAGTTTCTACATTGTGAATGGTTTTTTCAACGCCTTGTAATTCTGTGCTGTGGCTGAGGAAGTTAGCAAAACCGACCAACACAGCTGCTAAGCCTACCAGGCTGTGTAGAATCGCGACTAGCTCTGGCATTTGCGTCATGGCGACTTTTCTAGCGAGTAGTAAGCCTACGCTAGCGCCAATCACTAGCGCGCCAATGAGTAAGGCGTAGTTGCTAGTGACAACACCAATAGCGGTGACGGTCAGCGCTATCGCCATGCCTATCATGCCGAATAAATTACCCCGGCGAGCAGTTTCTTGCCGACTTAATCCGCTAAGGGCAAGAATAAATAAAATGGTTGCGCCGATGTAGGCAACGTTAACTAAGCTTTGAGACATAAATTTTCTCTTTATCTAATTTTTATCATTATTGGTTTCATTCAGTAGATGGGCTATCTACTTTTACAGCGCTTTATTGCTAAAGCGCTGTATTAATGGAACACCTTATTTGTGAAGCGTTATATTTACGCAACACTTTATTTGTGAAATTTTCTATTTGTGAAACATGGCCAGCATTCTTTGGGTGACGGCAAACCCGCCGACGATGTTAATGCTGGCAATGAATACGGTGATGCCTGACAGCCACATGACCCAAGGGGAGGGTGCCGATATTTGAAGTAGAGCACCAATAATAATAATGCTGCTGATGGCATTAGTCACGCTCATTAAGGGAGTATGCAGCGAAGGCTTAACATTCCAAATCACCATATAGCCTACAAAACAGGCGAGTACAAAGACGGTAAAGTGGGCCATAAAGCTTTCGGGGGCTGCGCTGCCAAGCCAAGCTAGTAAAATGGCGCCAGCAATGAAAGGCAACCACGGTCCAATAAAGGATGGAGTTTTTTCTACTGCGGCGGCTTTCGCTACGGACTCGACTTTTTTAGCTGCGGGCACCGCAGATAGTTTGGGAGCAGGGGGCGGGAAGGTGATTTCACCTGCTTTAGTCACGGTTGCACCGCGGATGGCTTCATCATCGAAATCGACAATAAATTGGCCATCTTTATTAGGCGTCATATCCGTTAGTAGGTGACGTAGGTTAGTAGCATAAAGCTGGCTGGATTGTGTGGGTAAGCGGCTAGGTAAGTCGGTGTAACCGATGATGGAGACACCATGTTTAACCACGACTTTATCGGCTACTGAGAGTTTACAGTTACCGCCCATCGCTGCAGCAAGGTCGACAATGACACTGCCTTCACGCATGGATTTCACCATGGCTTCGGTGATCAGCTCAGGAGCAGGACGACCGGGAATTAAGGCGGTAGTGACAATAATATCAACATCCTTGGCTTGTTCTGCAAACAAGGCCATTTCTGCATCAATAAATTCTTTACTCATGCTTTTGGCGTAACCGCCTTCACCGCTGCCGTCTTCTTCAAATTCGAGCATTAAGAATTCGCCATTCATGCTCTCGACTTGTTCTTTGACTTCGGGGCGGGTATCAAAAGCGCGCACGATGGCGCCCATGCTTTGTGCTGTCCCTATAGCGGCTAGGCCTGCGACACCGGCACCAATAACCAGAACCTTGGCTGGAGGGACTTTACCTGCAGCGGTAATTTGCCCTGTAAAAAAGCGACCAAAATGTTGAGCAGCTTCGATAATCGCACGATAACCTGCGATATTGGCCATAGAGCTTAGGGCATCCATCTTTTGCGAGCGAGAAATACGCGGAATGCTTTCCATTGCTAGCGCGGTGACTTTTTTGTCGGCTAAGGCTTTTAGCAGTTCTGGGTGTTGAGCGGGAGCAAGGAAGGAGATGAAGAGTTGCCCTGGGCGAAGTAGCGTTAGCTCTTGGTCATCGGGAGCGCGGACTTTGAGGATAATGTCCGCTTGCGTGTAAAGCGCATTAATGTCACTGATAATAGTGACTCCAGCCGCTTTATAATCGGCATCACGAAACTTAGCGGCTTCACCCGCGCCGGTTTCTATCGCAACATCGTAACCGAGTTTTTGCAGTTGTTGAGCTGCATCCGGGGTGGTGGCGACACGTTTTTCACCGTCGAAACGTTCTTTGGGTATGCCAATTAGCATGCGGTATCCTCTGCGATATTATTATAATGCCGTATTGATGATTGTTCTACAGCTTGTAGGCATTATGTGTTTTCGCTTTAAAGATTGCAATTAACTCACGAAATTGGTTTTATAATATGAGTGTGGTCAGCGTATTTTGGCGCTTCAGTTTGATGCTGCTAAGCTTTTAGGGGATGTGATTCCTTTGTAGGCTTCAATAGAGAGGGCTATACGGTTGTTTTTTAGTCGAATGGTCAATGACAGGTGTTATACAAATGCAGAGGGGCTAAATACAGATGAATACTTCTCAGTTAGTGGCTCATCGTGGCTATCAAAAGTGCTTTCCTGAAAATAGTCTGATTGCAGTCATGAGTGCGATAGCTGCGGGAGCTGTCAATATTGAAGTTGACCTGCAATTTAATGATGAGGGTCTCGTATTTTTATTTCACGATGATGAGCTGTCGCGTATTAGTGGAGTGGAGGCATGTTTTCATTCTCAGTCAAGTGAAGTATTGTCTAAGCTTTCTGCTTATGAGCCCGCTCGTTTGGGTGAAAAATTTTCAGCTAACCCAATTGCTTTATTTGCAGAGCTATTACCCATTATACGTAATTATCAAGAGATAAATTTTTTTATTGAGTTAAAAGAAGCGAGTGTTCGACGTTATGGTGCGACAGCATGCATCGATAATTTGGTTGGTTTGATGGAAGAGTTATGTGGTAATTGTATCTTAATTAGTTATTCTGGCGAATTGCTTGACTGTGCAAAGGTAAATGGTTTTGCAACAACGGGTTTAGTCATTCGAGATTGGCAGACTCGAAATGCAATGGCTGAACAGTTTTCGGTTGATTATATTATTGTCAATATTAAACGCATTACGGATGAAGTGATTAGTGCCAATGTGCCAGTGATGGTTTATGAGGTTGATAACTTACCGCTAGCACAATCTTTAATAGAGCGAGGAGCATTTGCTGTAGAAACTTTTTGTTTTAATGATTTAGCAGACGCTATTCATCGTGAATTATAATAAATAATTATTCACTGCGACCTTGTTTGATCCAAGCGGCAAGAATATTTTCTTGAAATCCCGGCCGTTGATGGTATTCGCAGCTGCCTATATATATTCCATTGGCAGGTATAGGTCCTGAGATAGTAGTTGAAGCTTGGTGCTTAAAGCACCGGTCATGAACTAGGCAACTTTTTTTCACGTAACGCCAAATACAATCGCGAAGAAACCACTGTGCAATATTGGGTGTGCTCGCTAGATTGAGAGGGTGATTATTGAATAAATTTTGTGTGTTCGGCAATACGCCAGCAACGCCACCCCACAAACCTGCTTGAATTAACTCAGTGTGAGTCCACCAATCACGTATAATGTGGAACCACTTTCCAGAATCTAGCCATTCTTGAACTGCATTACATTCTCTAACACTAAACACTGAATCAATGTCACGAATTAAAAAGTAGCCTACCTCTTCGTGCTGTGTAACCTTAAATTGCCAGCATGATTTTTCGCGTAAAGATTGCTTTTCTTCTTGTGGCAATACTCTCCCTCCTAGGCTACGTATTATATCTAAGAAGCCAGCGCTAACGCTATTGTCAACATAAAACCACAGCTCCCAGTCGGGATAAAGGTCGGGAGCTAACAATAAGTTTCTTAATGCACCAAAAATATAGCGCTTTTCATTACCCCATAAGCTAAAAGCAATGACGCGTTTTTTATTATAGGTATGGTCGGCAATGGTAGTGGTGGGGAGCTGCCACTTGGGGTCAGCAGCGCCATATAGTTTATCTTTGATGATTAAGGAGTTAGTACCCGATTTAGAAGATTTCTCATAATCCTCTAAGTGAGCGTAACTATCCGCTAGAGAATCCCAGCCGGAAAATTCTTTTGGGTTGCCTTTTAAATGTTCACTAATATAACGTATAGATTCTTTGTACTTTTTAGATTTTGAAAGGCTATGGCCGAGATTTAATAATACATTCTTATCATCTGGATAAAGTGTAAGGATGTTTTTGAATACGACGCTAGCGGCAGGGTAGTTATTACCTAAAAAAAGATAGTAGCCTAGTTGGACTAATAAACCTTTAGGTTTTTTTTCGCTACAAGCATTCAACTTTTCAACGGCAGCTTGGATGGCATCTTTTGCATTTCCTGTGCTCCAAAGCGTGTGTATTGGCTTATCCCAATCATCAAGAATGCTTGCTGCCGTTGAATTTGTATTAGTCAAAACTATTACCTTCTGCTTTTTTTCTCTTTGCTTCTTAGTTTAGCCAGTTGAATTTCTTTAACGGCGATGAGTTCTTTTTCTATCATTATAGGCTGTTCTAAAGTAATTGCACCAATCGCACCTTGACGAAACTCATGCAGAAGGATTTCGCAGACCTTATGTAAGTTGACGCGCCCGCGGGCTTGCTTTGCACCTCGTCTTTTTCCTATAAGTTCTAATAACTCTAACGGGCTTCCAGGGGTGTCTTTTAATTGATAGCGCTGTTTTAATAATTCAGGATAATTGTCTAATAAATATTCTGCGGTGTAAAAACCAACGTCTTCATATTCCATTGCGGTATTTTTTATCGCTCCAGAAGCTGCTAGTCGATAACCACTATGCTCATTCTCAATTTTAGGCCATAAAATGCCAGGAGTGTCATGCAGAATAATTCGGTGAGCTAAATTTATTTGTTGCTGATGTTTAGTGACGGCAGGTTCATTACCCACTTTCGCAATAATTTTTCCTGCTAATGTATTAATAATAGTTGATTTTCCAACATTCGGTATACCGACAATCATTGCGTTAACGGCTTTATAGCTACTGTCTTTCTCGATGGCTATTTGTTTACACAAATCAAGAATTTCTTTAGTCTTGCCTGGTTTTTCCTGCTGGCAAGCTAGGGTTTTAATGTGGCTATGGGATTCATAGTATTGTTGCCATTGCAGGGTGATTCCAGGGTCTGCGAGATCGCATTTGTTGAGTATGATAATCGTTGGTTTGCCATGGCGTAAATCGGCAATGATCGGGTTCTGACTACTATAGGGTAGACGTGCGTCGACTACCTCAATTAATATATCTATGTTAGTCAGTGTTTTTATGATTTCTTTGCGGGCCTTGTGCATATGGCCCGGATACCAGTTAATACTCATAATAGGATAGTGATTCTTTGATAGTGTTTTTAGCCCAATACACAATGCTATGTCAGCAAGAATATCTTTACGGTGCACTCATTCTAGTGGGTGAGAGGCTTAAATGACAGAGAAGAACAAAAGAGAGAACAAAAAAGTGGCTGAATATCTATTGCGGGTGTGTTTTGTGGCGATTGTGTTGTGCGGATATGCTCTATAAAACTGAGAAGGGATAGGGCGGCGAAATGCCGCCCTGAAAAGATGAGTGACTATCGCTAGCCGACTTCATCAAAATCGTTATCGACTTCGTTAACGATGTCCTGGCGTTTACGCTGTCGCTTTGATTGCAATTGTTGTGCATGGGATTTTAGTTTTCGTTCCGCGGCATCAAATGCATCTCTTACTGCAACGTGAATCGATGTGTCATTTTGGCTCACCGTTATGGGGCTACCTTTCAATTCAATTTCGACGGTGGCCCTAAATTCTTTCCCCTTGTGTTTGTGATTATGGGGTGAGTCAAGTACCACTCGACTATGCTGAATATCGTTACAGTAACGCCCAAGCTTGTCTAAACGCTTGCTGATAATTGCATTCAGTGCTTCTGATGCATCAAGGTCACGATAGGTTACGTTGCTTGCCATTGTCATATAGCATACCTCCTGTTGTAGATAGTGGGGTGTTAAGGGTAGTGTAGGTGTTAAGGGTATTATGAAAAATTTGGGAATCGAACAACTGTGTGCCAATACTCTGTCGGCTGAAAGAGGAAGAGGTGGATGAACGGATTAGGTTTCTAGAACTCATGCACTTAATATCTGCCCATACGGGAGAAATTTCAAGGGATATTTTTGGCATGAATTGCGCATGGATTTTTTGTCTGGGATGATCAAAAAACGGTGTATTTGTCGCTTATTTAAACACGGATTTGCTGCAGCCCTTATTATTGCTGGGCACTAGACATTAGCGACTTTTTATTGTTTGTTGTTTTTAATAATATGAAGAGCCCAAAAATAAGGTTTTTATCACTCAACAGTCTATAAACGAAGTGATTAATTTATTCGATCGTGCTTATTTTTACCCATGAAAGAGCTTAGATCTGACGGTAGTTCGATATTCTCTAGGGCTAAGTTGCAGTTTTTTGCGAAATATTTGACTGAAATGACTGACATCACTATAACCGACTTTGTCGGCTATATCCCCAATGCTGAGATTGCTCGATTGCAATAGATCGCTGGCGATAGCTATACGTGCATCTTGAATATAATGTAGGGGGGTTTTTCCTGTAGCGTCTTTGAAGCGACGGTTAAAGTTACGCGTACTCATACTGAATTGTTGAGCGATCTCATTAATGATGATGGTTTTACTAAGGTTGTTTTTGATCCAGAGTTGTATTTGCAGCACATCCTCATCGGAATGGTTGATGTTGCCATCTTCGAAGTAGCTAACGGTTTCATAGGCACGGCGTATTTCGTGAGAAAAGTGCCTTTCTACATGTTGTGCGACGGCTTTGTTGAAAAACTGTTGGATGAAATGAATGGTTAGGTCGGCTAATGAGTTAATGCTGGCTGCACAGTAGAGCTTTCCTGCTTGGGTAATAAAGTGTTGGCGTTTGAGTTGTACTAGTGGGTAGCGTTGTTGAAATTGATCAAAATAATACCAATGGGTAGTGGCAGGTTTGTGATCAAGCAGTCCCGCTTCCGCCATAAAGCAGCAGCCAGTGCCGACCCCGCTAATAATAGCGCCATTTTCGTAATGATGTTGAAGCCATGGTTTAAGTGCTTGGCTGGCTTCTAGGGTGGGTTTTGGGTTGCGCCATAGCGCAGGAAGGTAAATTAAATCTGCTTGCTTAATGTCGTTTAATGCGTGGCTAGGCTTCAATGCAAAGGGGGGTTGGCAATGAATGATGGTGTCATCGACAGCCGTTGTGATTAATTCAAAGGCAGGCTTTTCTGGGCATAGTGCTTTTGCTGCCTGATTAGCTGCATTCAGCATGTCGCTTGGCCAGCTGGTGCTGGTGACTAGCATTCGTTGGGATAATACAAAAATAACGTTGATCATAGTGACGGCTATCTATTCAATAGTTTGTCGATTATTGCTCTTGGTAAAGGCAATTTTGCACTTTTTACAATGACAAGATTGAAGGTGAATAACCGAGTCCAGTAGGGCATAATACCTTAAGCGGCTGTTTTTTCATACAATATGGCTCTTTTGTTATATTTTTTGTCGGGTTTACCTTCTACACTAGTCAATATCCTTGTAGCGTCTGTGTTGTAACTTATGTCTAGATTACCCGTTATTGTTGGCTTTGGTGGTTATAATGCTGCTGGTAGAAGTTCGTTTCATCAATCCTACCAGCGAACTGTCATAGAATCCTTATCCGAAGCTAAGCGCCAAGAAACCCTGGTGGGTTTAGCGACCATGATGGGGCGAGCAAAATATGTTGATGGGCAGTACCAAGATGCTAGTGGTGTGGTCTTGTCTGTGGCTGAAATAGTCAAGCTATATGAACAAGATATTGTAGCTAACACCTTAGTGCGCCGTATCGGTAAACAACACTTTGATGTTAACCATATTCCAAGCCATAAGAAGGTACCTTTATCTAAGGTGTCTGATCAATCTATTAGCTTTGAAATGTCAAAGCGACAATTGCCCGTTCCAATCCCCGCTCAATGGCATGTCAGTGATATTGATGCCACTACGGTGAAGGTGATGGTCCAGGGTGAAGCCGATGTTTGCGTCGCAGTAAGTTATATATCGGAAGTACAATCCGCTGGACAGCTACCTGATGGATTTGATCCGGCAAGTTTATATGCCTCGCGCTTTCATCCTCGAGGATTACAGTTAGCTATTGTTGGGGCATCCGATGCTGTTCATTCGATGGGCATTGAATGGCAAACTATTTTACAGCATCTTGCTCCGGATCAAATTGCGGTGTATTCCACCAGTATTATGAGTCAGTTAGATGATAATGGCCTTGGCGGTTTATTAAAGGCGCGCTTAAAAGGCGAGCGGGTCACCACCAAACAGCTGGCTCTGGGATTAAATTCTATGCCAGCAGATTTTATTAATGCTTATGTGCTTGGCAGCATGGGTGCTACGGGAAGCATTGCCGGTGCTTGTGCGAGTTTTTTATATAATCTACAGGCGGGGATGAATGATATTCGTTCTGGGCGCCGCCGTGTGGTGATTGTGGGCAGCAGTGAAGCACCGATCACGCCAGAGATTCTTGATGGCTATACCAAGATGGGCGCGTTGGCCACAGATGAGAAATTATGTAAATTAGATGGCCTTTGTTTCGATAAAAGTAATTTAGGCGGAGTGAATAGGCCAGATTATCGCCGCTCCAGTCGTCCTTTTGGTGACAACTGTGGTTTTACTATTGCCGAATCCACACAGCATGTGGTGTTAATGGATGATGCTTTGGCCATTGAATTAGGCGCAAACATCCACGGTTCAGTTAGCGATGTTTTTGTTAACGCTGACGGTTATAAAAAATCAATTTCTGCTCCAGGCCCCGGTAATTATTTGACCTTTGCTAAAGCGGTAGCCTCTGCCAGAAACCTGTTGGGAGATAAGGCATTACGTGAACGTAGTTTTATCCAAGCCCATGGCTCAAGTACGCCACAGAATAGAGTGACCGAGTCGGCAATTTTTGATCGCGTGGCGAAAGTTTTTGGTATTAGCAAGTGGCCCGTTACTGCGGTTAAAGCGTATTTGGGGCATCCATTAGCGCCTGCCAGTGGAGATCAGTTAATGAGTTCATTGGGTGTGTTTGCTCAAGGGATTATTCCCGGCATTAAAACCATTGATAAAGTAGCCGATGATGTGTTGCAGGAGCGTCTCCAGCTATCGACTAGTGATATTCATTGTGAGCAAGCACCAGATGTTGCATTTTTAAATTCAAAAGGCTTTGGCGGCAATAATGCCACTGCCTGCATACTTTCACCACAGCAAACGCAAAAGATGCTTGAAAAGCGTTATGGCAAAAAAGTAATGCATGCTTATGCGAAGGCTAACGAGTCGGTCGTACATAATTCGGACTTATATAATCAGTCGGCATTACAGGGAGATTATCGTGTGCGTTATAACTTCGGTCAAAATATGATCGACGATAAGGAGATAGAGTTAACAAAAGAAAAAATTCTTGTGCCTGGTTTTGGTGAGGCAATTGACTTGAGTACTGAAAACCTTTACAAAGAGATGATCGAATAAGAGATCACCAAATAAGAGATCACCGCTGCGTTTTTAAAGCAATCAGTTAATGTGATTATTCTATGCAGCTATTTAAGGCTCCTTAAGTAGCTTTAAATAGTGGCTTAATACACTTATCAAAGTAATAACAATATGCCAGAAGAAATTGCATCTCGCTTACAACAAGTGAGAAAAACTTATGGGCTATCTCAACGCGAATTAGCTAAGCGCGCGGGTGTCACCAACAGTAGTGTTTCTATGATTGAGCAGGGGCGAGTTAGCCCATCATTGAGTTCATTGGAAAAGTTATTAAAAGGTATTCCAATGAACTTAAAAGACTTTTTCAGTATTGATTTTGAAAATCAAGCGGATTGTTTTTTTCGTGGCTATCAAATGTTTGCTGCGTCTGATCAACATGTTGATTATTATCGCTTGGCGGAGAACGGCGAAGATAATCGTAGTCAGCTGAGTTATGAAGTCTATGGCCCAAACAGTGATACCGGCGAGGCGATGCTTGTCGATAGGGGGTGTTCCAGTGCTTTTGTTGTTCAGGGTTCTCTCAATGTGATTGTTAATAGTCAGGTGGAAACTTTGGAGGCCGGTGATGGATTTATTGTCGAAGCCGGACACCCTTATCGCTTACGTAATTTAGGTGATATAAATGCCATACTTGTGATTAATCGATCTTCCCCATTATCCTAGACGCTGTATGCGCTAGCGACTCATCTTATCTGTAATGTGGAATGCTATTTTATAGACTAAACTCTACATTAGCTTGTTGTTTACTCTAAAAAAATGCCTATTGATTTTATGTTTGTTCTTACGCACTAAAATATAACAGCAAGTGTTAACCTAGGAGACTGAAGTAGGTTCACGTATATGTTTACCACTAGTAGACCCGTTGCGGCGCCTCTTTTTCGCTCTACGACTTCTTTTAGGTTTAATCAATTGAGTAACGGAGGTTGGAGATGTATCTAGGTAAAAATATAACAGTTAGCTTGGGTGATACCGGCTTTGCTGAGCTTATTTTTGATGTTGTCGACAGTCGCGTTAATATTTTTAATGCGCTCACTGTTGCTGAGCTTGCGGAGGCATTATCTGCTCTTGAGAGCAATTCCTCATCCATAAAAGGTTTATTGATATCTAGCGCCAAAGCGGGGTTTATTGCTGGTGCAGATATTACTGAATTTGCCCTAGTGTTTGCTCAGGGTGAGAAAAAAATTGCAGAATTGTTAGATAAAAGTAACCGTAATTTTAATCGTATTGAATCTCTCCCCTTTCCTGTTGTTGTGGCCATTAAAGGATTTGCTCTAGGTGGCGGCTGTGAAATCACTTTAGCGTGTGATTATCGTATCGCAAGTGAAGATGTGCGAATTGGTTTGCCTGAAACTCGCTTAGGTATTATTCCAGGTTGGGGCGGTACAGTGCGTCTACCCCGTATCGCAGGTATAGAAACCGCAGTAGAGTGGATTGCTGCAGCGAAAGAGCATGACGCCAAAGCGGCATTGAAAGCGGGCGTTATTGACGGTGTAGTTTCTGCGGATGTATTACATGAGGCGGCTTTACGAACATTACAGCATTGCGTGGATAATAAATTAGATTACCTTGCGCGCCGAAAACAAAAAAATGCGCCATTGCAGCACAATAATACTGAACTCACACTGGCATTTATGACGTGTAAGTCCGTGGTGGCTGCACAAGCAGGACAACATTATCCCGCACCATTAGCTGCCGTAAAGACAATGGAGAAAGCCGCTGGCTTAGAACGAGATGGGGCTTTAGCGCTTGAGACAAGCACTTTTATTGTGATGGCACAAACGCCTGTTGCTTTATCATTGTCAAGCATCTTTGTTAATGATCAGTGGGTGAGCAAAAAAGCGAAACAGTTAGCAAAAACAGCGAAAAAAACAGTGACTAAAACCGCCGTGTTGGGTGCGGGGATTATGGGTGGTGGTATTGCCTATCAGTCAGCGCTAAAAAACATTACCATTAAAATGAAAGATGTTCAGCAGGCAGGGCTTGACCTAGGTTTGTCTGAGGCTAACCAATTACTTAGCAAGCGCGTAGAGCGTGGACGTTTGTCAGTCACAGAAATGGGTAAGGTCTTAAATCGTATTGAGCCGTGTTTAAGCTACGCTGGTTTTGATCAAATGGATGTCATTATTGAGGCGGTTGTAGAGAACCCTAAGGTTAAGCGTGCGGTGTTAAGTGAGGTTGAGCAGCAGGTTTCTGTAGAGACTATTCTGGCATCTAACACGTCTACTATTTCGATAGATTATTTGGCCGAAACTTTAGAGCGGCCAGAAAATTTTTGTGGCATGCACTTTTTTAATCCGGTGCATGCGATGCCTTTAGTCGAAGTCATTCGAGGCAGTCAATCCTCTGACAATACTATTGCGACTATCGTGGCCTATGCTAATGCTATAGGCAAAAAAGCCATTGTCGTCGGCGACTGTCCTGGCTTTTTGGTTAACCGTGTATTATTTCCATATTTTGCTGGTTTTTCAATGCTGCTTCGCGATGGTGCTGATTTTAAATCTATCGATAAGCTAATGGAGTCTTGGGGTTGGCCTATGGGCCCTGCTTATCTATTGGATGTTGTGGGTATTGATACGGGAGTGCATGCTGCAGAAGTGATGGCTGAAGGTTTTCCTTCGCGTATGCAGCGTGAATTTACTTCCGCCACTGATGCGTTATTTAAGGCGGAGCGCTTAGGACAAAAAAATGGCAAAGGATTTTATAATTATGCGCTAGATAAAAAAGGTAAGTTGGCAAAAGTGGTGACGGAGGAAAGTGTCGCTTTGATTGCTCCTTATACCGCCTCTGCAAGTGAATCAGGCACTTTTTCTGATGAAGATATTATTTATCGCATGATGATTCCAATGGCGACAGAATTAGCCAGATGCTTGGAAGAGGGGGTTGTGGCATCACCAGCAGAAGCTGATATGGCACTTATTTATGGTTTAGGCTTTCCTCCGTTTAGAGGAGGGGTATGTTGTTGGATGGACAATATTGGTCTCGGCACTTTATGTGATATCGCTAAGCGATATAGTCATTTGGGTGAGTTATATCAACCTACGGCGGGTATGTTGGCCTTAGCGGCATCAGGTGAGGGGTATTATTCTTTTCAATCTTCGCCTCAACACACACTCAAGGTAAAGGAGAGTAATGATGACAACGCTTAAGCCTAGAGATGCAGTGATCGTTGATTATGCAAGAACCCCTATGGGGCGCTCTAAAAATGGTTGTTTTCGTCATCGACGAGCCGATGATATTAGCGCGGACTTAATTAATGGTTTGTTAGCGCGTAACCCAGCGCTAGCCCCCGCAGAAATTGATGACCTTATCTGGGGTTGTGTGATGCAGCGCGATGAGCAAGGCTTTAATATTGCGCGCAATATCGTTTTGCGCGCAGGGCTGCCACACAGCATTCCCGCGCAAACAGTCAATCGTTTATGTGGCTCGTCCATGTCGGCCTTGCATATCGCTACTGCTAATATACGTGCTGGTTTGGGTGATGTGTATTGTATTGGTGGTGTCGAGCATATGGGGCATGTAGACATGAACTCTGCTATGGATCCTAATCCCTTGTGGAGCTTGTCAGTCGCTAAAGCCGCCGGCTCCATGGGTTTGACGGCAGAATATCTAGCGGTACTTCATAAAATACAGCGTAGCGATATGGATGCCTTTGCTGTGCGCTCACATCAATTAGCTGCCGCTGCTAGAGCCGAAGGTAGGTTTTATCGTGAAATCATGCCGATAGTGGGTCATGACGAGGACGGTGCTCCTTGCTTAATCGAGCATGATGAAACCATTCGTGAGGGCACAACGCTAGAAGCATTAAGTGCTTTAAAGCCAGTGTTTGACCCAAAGAATGGCACAATTACGGCAGGCACATCATCACAAATCACGGATGGTGCCAGCGTGATGCTGGTGATGTCTGCAGAAAAAGCAGCCGCACTAGGCTTGACACCCATTGCCCGTATAGCCGCCTTAGGCTTAGCGGGGGTTGATCCCTCGGTGATGGGTATCGGCCCCGTGCCAGCAAGCGAAAAGGCCTTAAAGGTGTTAGGTATGAGTGTGGCCGACATGCAATCAATAGAGTTAAACGAAGCCTTTGCGGCTCAAGGTCTAGCGGTATTGAAGTCTATGGGTGTGTTGGAGGATATGGAGGCCAAGGTGAATCTTTACGGTGGTGCTATTGCTTTAGGTCATCCCTTTGGTTGCTCGGGTGCGCGTATATCGGGAACTTTATTAAGTGTTATGCAGGCGCGAGATCAGCAGTGGGGCTTGGCCACCATGTGTATTGGTTTGGGGCAGGGTATTGCTACAGTGATTGAGCGTTTGTAATATAGGCTCCTAAGTCTAGATTTTTTGGCTTCCGTCAAAAATATGTTGTTGTAAGCGGTTGTTTTGTGAACCTAGAAACGGCCGTTGGCGCGAAAAAGCTGTGCGAGTTATTGGTGTGCATAGGGAGCCTTAGCATCGCGTGACGACCTTCTTCGGCAACTGCTCCTGCGTTGCTCTACTGCACCACATCCTTTTGGCTATATTGGTCGAGAGCGAATACTACGATTTTCTAGGTGCATCAAGAGCTTGTGCACGACTCCATGGATGGAGGAGGTAGAGCGACGCAGGAGCCAAAGCCGAGACTTTCGTGATTCAACTGCCGTTTTTAGGTTGAACCCCAATGACCTCTGTGGCACAATGCCCAGCCCTCAGATATGGGAACTGATTGAAAGTTTTAATTTCTAATTAAATCAATAAGTTAGTAGATTTTTCGACTATTTACTATTATTATGCGCAGCCTTAATAATAACAATATCGAAATAACGATAGAAATATCGCGGACGTGGTGAAATTGGTAGACACGCCAGATTTAGGTTCTGGTGCCGCAAGGTGTGAGAGTTCGAGTCTCTCCGTCCGCACCATTATTGATAGCGCTTTACTCAAGCGAGATAAAGTGAAGACTGTACAAGGTAAGCAATAAGCTCCCTGTCCCGCCCAAACCCTGTAGCCGTGACAGGTATATGGTAGTGTTGTTAACTGCTTATTTCATAACCATTAAATTCTAAAAGATTCCAAAGAGGCAAAGAGAAAAATCATGCAAGTTTCTATTGAGACCACATCAGGCCTAGAACGTCGCTTAACGGTAGGTATTCCCGCTGAAAAAATTGATAGTCGCGCAGATGAGCGCCTAAAAGAAGCGGCGAAAACTATTCGTATCAATGGCTTTCGCAAAGGTAAAGCACCTTTAAAAGTGATCAAAAAGCAATACGGTGAAGGTGTTCGCCAAGAAATATTGGGTGATTTGATCAATACTTCTTTACAAGAAGCTTTTGCGCAAGAAAAAGTACAGCCTGCAGGTCAGCCACATATTGAAATTAAGCAGTTCGAAGCGGGTAAAGATCTAGAGTATTTCGCTACCTTCGAAGTGTATCCAGAATTGACTGTTGGTGAGTTTGACGGCTACGCATTTGAAAAGATCAGCGCTGAAATCAATGAAAGCAATGTTGATACCATGATTGAGTCTTTGCGCGAACAACAGGCTACCTTTACTGTAGTAGAACGTGCAGCAGCTGATGGCGATCAGGTTAACCTTGATTATTTAGGTACTAACGATGGCGAGGAATTTGCTGGCGGTAAAGCCGAGAAGCAAGATTTAGTCTTAGGTTCTCTGTCAATGATCCCTGGTTTTGAGGACGGTATCATTGGCTTAAGTGCGGGTGAACAAAAAACCTTAGCATTAAGCTTTCCAGATGATTACCATGCAGAAGAGCTTAAAGGTGCTGCGGTAGAGTTTGCGGTTACTTTACATAGTGTAGCTGAAAAAATACTCCCAGCTTTTGACGAAGAATTAATGAAGAAGTTGGGTGCGACGCATGGTGATGTGGTCAAGTTCCGCGTAGACATTGAAAAAAATATGCTTCGTGAGTTGGCAACAGCAGTTAAGAATGACATTAAAACTGCGGTTATGGATAAATTGCTAGAAGCCAATGTTGTTGACCTGCCTAAAGCGTTGGTTGCCTCTGAAATCACCGTGCTAAGAGAGCAAATGATGCAACAGTTTGGTGGTATGCAGCAAAACAAGGACTTAGATTTAAGTTCTTTGTTACCAGATGATATGTTTAAAGAGCAGGCAGACCGTCGCGTCGCTTTAGGTTTATTATTAGGTGAAGTGATTAAAGGCAACGAACTGACGGTAGACGCAGATAAAGTGCGTGCTACAGTAGAAGAGTTGGCGGCAAGTTATGATGACCCTCAAGAAGTGATTAATTATTACTATCAAAACCCTAAATTATTATCGGGTGTTGAGGCTTCTGTATTAGAAGATATGGTCGTTGATCTTGTGCTTGAAAAGTCGACTGTGACAGAAAAAGCGCTTAGCTATGAAGAAGCGGTTAAATCTAAGTCTTAAGACCGCTCTCTTTAAGCGGGTAATGCGCTAATCGTTTATTGAATAACCAATGGTTGTTTAAAAATTATCCCATGTGTCCTTAATGTAAGAGGTCATGGGATAATTCCTCCTTTTCTTTGCCGGATTACTGGCATCTCTAGTAATCACAGGTTAAGCTAAATAAAGACTCTATAAAGTCTATTGACGTTGACCTGTTCATCTGCGGTAGACCTTATTAATACATAATATTTACTACATACATTCACTACATAACTTTGTTTAATGGGAACTGTGTCAATATGGCAAATTTTCAAGCGCATAGCTTAATACAAGCTACTTTAGCACCCACACTAACTCCAGATATCAATAATAGCGGTTTAGTCCCTATGGTTGTTGAGCAAACCGCTAGGGGTGAGCGTTCATACGATATTTATTCACGCTTATTGAAAGAGCGAGTGATATTCCTTGTAGGTCAAGTGGAAGATCATATGGCGAATCTTGTGGTGGCCCAGTTATTGTTCCTAGAGGCTGAAAACCCAGATAAAGATATCCATTTGTATATTAATTCCCCAGGCGGATCCGTCACGGCGGGCATGTCTATTTACGATACCATGCAGTTTATTAAGCCAGATGTGAGCACTATGTGCATCGGCCAGGCTTGTAGTATGGGGGCATTTTTGCTCAATGCTGGTGCTGTAGGTAAGCGTTTTTGTTTGCCCAATGCGCGTACGATGATTCATCAGCCTAGCGGTGGAGCCCAAGGGCAAGCAACCGATATCTCTATTCAGGCAGAAGAAATTCTTAAAATCCGTAAACGTTTAAATGAACTGATGGCTGAGCATTCTGGTCGTAGCTATGAAGAAATTGCGCGTGATACGGAACGCGATCGTTTTATGAGTGCCGAAGAATCAAAGAGCTATGGCTTAATTGACGATGTATTGTCATCACGGGCAAGTACTTAAATCCATGAAATGTATTTTATAGGGCTTTAAAAGTAGTATTGAAGCCCCATAAAGAGTGGATACGGTGACAAAAACATTTACTTAAAGCGGAAAAGTAGGATTGTGGTAGTTAATCGTTAAGAGTTTATCTTAATGATTATGATCCAAAAGCCGTTAAAGTAAGTATAGATAAGTATTAGGCCTATCTTTATAGATAGCTTAATCGACTAATTGTTATAAGTAAGAGATAAAAGAGTAAGGTAATCCAATGACCGAGAAAGGTAAAGACGACAACGATGACAGCGGTAAATTACTGTACTGTTCATTCTGTGGCAAGAGTCAGCATGAAGTCCGCAAGTTAATTGCAGGTCCTTCAGTTTTCATTTGTGATGAATGTGTCGATCTATGTAACGATATTATTCGCGAAGAAATACAAGAAAGCGCAGTGTCTGAAGGTGGTTCAGATAAATTGCCTACACCAAAAGAAATTACGGCAATATTAGATCAATATGTAATTGGCCAGTTTCGTGCCAAGCGTGTTTTATCGGTTGCCGTTTATAATCACTACAAGCGCCTACGCTTTGGTGAAAGCGCTACTAAAGAAAAAGATCAAGTAGAGCTAGGCAAAAGTAATATTCTAATGGTTGGCCCTACCGGTAGTGGTAAAACTCTGTTGGCAGAAACACTTGCGCGTTTACTTGATGTCCCTTTTACTATTGCTGATGCAACCACCTTAACCGAAGCGGGTTATGTGGGTGAAGATGTTGAGAATATTATTCAGAAGCTTCTGCAAAAATGCGATTACGATGTAGAGAAAGCGCAGCAGGGCATTGTTTACATCGATGAAATTGACAAGATTTCGCGCAAGAGTGATAACCCATCGATTACCCGTGATGTGTCGGGTGAAGGTGTTCAACAAGCACTACTGAAACTCATTGAAGGCACGGTAGCTTCTGTTCCTCCTCAGGGCGGGCGCAAGCATCCTCAGCAAGAATTCTTGCAAGTTGATACTTCTAATATCCTATTTGTCTGTGGTGGTGCATTTTCCGGTCTGGACAAGGTTATTCGCGAACGTTCGGAAAAGGGCGGTATAGGTTTTAATGCTGTCGTGAGCAATAAGGAAGAAAGTAAAGGTGTTGGTGAAACACTGAAAGATCTAGAGTCAGAAGATTTAGTGAGCTATGGATTGATTCCGGAGTTTGTTGGGCGTTTACCCATGATTGCTACTTTAGAAGAGTTAGATGAGGCAGCCTTGGTAGAGATTTTAACGGAACCTAAGAACTCCCTTACTAAGCAATACACCAAACTGTTTGAGATGGAAGGTGTTGATATCGATTTTCGCAAGGATGCATTAAGTGCGGTAGCAAAAAAGGCAATGCTGAGAAAGACCGGTGCGCGTGGACTACGCTCGATTATGGAGCTAGTGTTACTGGATACCATGTACCGTGTACCTTCTGAAGAAAATGTAGTGAAGGTAGTGGTTGATGAAGGCGTGATTAATGGAGATTCTGAGCCTTTGTTAGTTTACGATAATATCGAAAAAGCTAAGGCAATGCCTAAAGAATAGTGCTCACTTCCCCTATAACGGCTCTCTATCTAGAGGGCCGTTTTTGTATGAAGGTCTTTTATAGGTAATTATCCTTGCTTGATGCCTTGCAATTCAGCTAATTTACCACCACTATTAATCCAATCTATGAAATTAGCCGCTTTGCGGCTTGAAAGACGTTAGACGCTTTTTAGGGGTTTAGGTTTTTCTTTTAAAGCATCTCACGTCTGACATCTCACGTCTCACATATTGTTATAAATGAATAATTAAGGGGTTAATTTAGTGTCATCTCCCGTTGAAATTACAGAATCCGAGTTTCCTCTCTTACCGCTACGCGACGTAGTGGTTTATCCGCATATGGTATTGCCTTTATTTGTCGGTCGACCAAAGTCGATAAAAGCGTTAGAAGAGGCGATGAAAACTAATAAGCAAGTGCTGTTAATCGCCCAGCGCGATGCTAATGACGACAATCCTCAGCAAAGTAGTTTGTACGAGATTGGTACGGTCGCATCAATCTTACAGCTATTAAAATTGCCTGATGGAACCGTTAAAGTCTTGGTTGAAGGGGCTTATCGTGCCCATGTCACTAGTTTAATTGAGCAAGATAATTTCTTTAAAGCTACTATCGAGCCGGTAGCGACCGAAGTGTTAGCTGAAGAAGATGCAAAAGTGCTCATGTCCACCGCGCTACATCAATTTGAACAATATGTTGAATTAAGCAAAAAAGTGCCTATTGAAGTGATGGCTTCATTGTCTGGTATTGATGAACCAGGTCGTTTAGCCGACACCATTGCCGCGCATATGTCATTGCAGTTAGCGCAAAAACAAGAAGCTTTGGAAATATCTGGTGAGCGCCAGCGCTTAGAGCATCTATTGTCCTTCATGGATGCTGAAATTGATGCCCATCAAGTAGAAAAACGCATCCGCGGTCGCGTTAAAAAACAAATGGAAAAAAGTCAGCGCGAATACTATTTGAATGAGCAAATGAAGGCTATTCAAAAAGAATTAGGCGAGTTAGGTGAAGAGGTAAGTGAAGCCGAAACCTTGGAGCGAAAAATCAATGAAGCGGGTATGCACAAGGAGGCATCAGAAAAAGCCTTGTCAGAACTGAATAAATTGAAAATGATGTCGCCTATGTCAGCAGAAGCATCGGTATTACGTTCATATATTGATTGGATGGTGACGGTTCCCTGGAAGAAACGCAGTAAAGTTCGCAATGATCTTAATCGTGCGGAAAAGATTTTGGAAGAAGACCACTATGGTTTAGATGACGTTAAAGAACGCATACTCGAATACCTCGCCGTTCAGGCTAGGGTGAAACGAATTAAAGGCCCGGTGTTATGTTTAGTTGGCCCTCCAGGCGTAGGTAAAACATCCCTTGGTGAGTCTATAGCGCGTGCAACCAACCGCAAGTTCATTCGTATGGCCCTAGGGGGTGTTCGCGATGAGGCTGAAATACGCGGACATAGACGCACCTATATTGGCTCTATGCCGGGTAAACTCGTGCAAAAAATGTCTAAGGTAGGCGTTAAAAACCCTTTATTCTTGCTAGATGAAATTGACAAAATGGGTATGGACCACCGCGGCGACCCTGCATCAGCATTGCTTGAAGTGTTAGATCCAGAACAGAATCATACCTTTAATGATCATTATTTGGAGGTTGATTACGACCTTTCTGATGTCATGTTTGTCTGCACCTCAAATTCCATGAACATCCCCGGCCCTTTATTGGATCGTATGGAAGTGATTCGGATTCCAGGTTATACCGAAGATGAAAAGTTGAACATTGCACAAAAATATTTGGTGCCAAAGCAGATTAAGCAAAATGGCTTAAAGACAGGAGAATTAGCTATTGAAGATAGTGCTATTCGAGATATTGTAAGGTACTTCACGCGAGAAGCGGGTGTGCGTAACTTGGATCGCGAAATTGCCAAAATATCCCGTAAGGCAGTCACTTGCTTTACTAAAGACAAGCAGCAGCAAGCATTATGTGTGAATGCAGAAAATATTGAAGACTTTCTTGGCGTGCGTAAGTTTGACTATGGTGTTGCAGAGCAAGAGAATCAGGTCGGGCAGGTGACGGGTCTTGCATGGACACAAGTCGGTGGTGAATTATTAACCATAGAAGCATCGGCTGTGCATGGTAAAGGGCGATTGGTAAAAACGGGCTCTTTGGGCGATGTCATGCAAGAATCGATACAGGCGGCATTAACGGTTGTTCGTTCTAGAGCACAATTATTAGGTATTGCGCCTGACTATTTGGAAAAATTTGATATTCATATCCATGTGCCAGAAGGTGCGACACCTAAAGATGGCCCAAGTGCCGGTGTTGCTATGAGCACTGCATTAGTGTCAGTGCTCACCAATATTCCTATCAAAGCGGAAGTGGCAATGACAGGAGAGATTACTTTACGTGGTGAAGTCTTACGTATTGGTGGTTTAAAAGAAAAGTTATTGGCGGCTCACCGAGGAGGAATTAAGACCGTGTTAATTCCCCAAGGCAATGAACGTGATTTAAAAGAAATCCCAGATAATATTAAAGCGGATCTGAGTATTATTCCCGTAAAGTGGATCGACCAAGTGTTGGAAATTGCACTGCAATCATTGCCCGTGGCTTTATCCGATGATGAATATAAAGCCTTAGAAGCGAAAGCTCAGCAGGCACCAAGTAGTGCGGAGACGGTGCAACATTAAGTGTAAATCGATCGATAAATAATCATTCATGACAATTGTTCAGGTTAAACAAGAATTTTTATCCTGTAGGGCTTATATTTCTTGACGCTTACAGGGACTCTTGGTATAAAATGCTCTGATCAGGGACGCGATAAGTGGATACCTATCGGTTTACACTGTTCAAGCTACGTTAACCTACTACGTTAACCTACTACGTTAACCCAGATAATGAGATACTTTTAGCCAGTTAATATTCAGGCTAGACGATTTTTATTGATTTTATCAACGCATGATTAAAAATACTCAGCTTCATCGTTATTCTATTTGAGGCTGATAATAACAACTAGAAAATCTATTAATTAAAGGGGCACATTGTGAATAAATCAGAGCTTATTGATGCTATTGCTGCATCGGCAGACCTTCCTAAAGCAGCGGCTGGTCGCGCCTTAGAAGCCGTTATCGACACCATTCAAAGCACATTGAAAGATGGCGATCCAGTAGCGCTTGTAGGCTTTGGGACTTTTTCTGTAAAAGATCGAGCCGCACGCACTGGACGTAACCCTCAGACAGGTGCAGCAATTCAAATTGCAGCAGCGAAAATCCCTAACTTCAAGGCAGGAAAATCATTAAAGGATGCGGTTAACGCGTGAATCCACAATAAACAGAGTTGTTTTATAAAAAAGCGCTTACTCATGGATAAGCGCTTTTTTTGTGCCTATTGGTTTACGTGCTAGTACCCATCAGTAAATAGCAAGGAGCATTTTTGTTTCCCCCGCGACGAGTCACTTATAGATGGACACTAGCAAGTTTTTATAACATTTCACTTCCACAGCGCCTGCGTTTGCTGTTCTCTATGGTAGAATATGGTATTAAATCTAGAAACGTCCGTACAATAAAAAACCATCATTCGAAATGTAGAGGTCAAGTATGCTGCAAAGTATAAGAAGTAAGATTAAAGGCTTTGTTGCCGTTTTCATCATCGCTTTATTAACTATTCCATTAGCCCTAATTGGTGTCGAAAATCTATTTAGCGGAAGTACTAACGTGGGTGAAGCCGCTGAAGTGAATGGCAAAGTGATTAGTGAGAGGGAAGTACAGCTAGCCTTAGGTCGTGAAAGGCAGCGCCTGCAAGCACAGTTAGGTGATAGTTTGCCTGCAGAGTTTTTATCGGATGAACGCTTACGTAAGCCAGTGATTGAAGGCTTAATTCAGCGCAGTTTGATTGCTAGTATTGCAGAGCAAGGTGAAATGACCTTTAGTGATCAAATTATCGACCAAACCATTGTTAAATTACCAGACTTTCAAGTAGAAGGAAATTTTGACGGGCAACGCTTTATACAAGTCATCAGAAGTATTGGGTATACGCCAGTCTCTTTTAGAGCGCTAATTAAAGAAGATATGCTGGTGAATCAGATGCAAAGAGCCATCGTCGCCACGGACTTCATCACTGATGATGAAATCAATCGGGCGGTAGCACTTTCTCGACAATCACGGGATTTTGCGTGGCTCACCTTGCCGCTGGGAAATCTTGCTGAAACAGTGGTTGTCAGTGACGCAGAAATATCGACCTATTATGAAGAAAATAAACAAGCTTATTTGTCCGAAGAACAAGTGGCTATCGAATATATCGAACTCAATGTCAGTGACCTAGAAAAAGAGTTTAGTATTGATGAAGCGAGCATTCGTGAGCAGTATGATCAAGTGGTAAAAAACTTTGCTAATATTAGTCAACGTGAAGCGGCGCATATTATGGTCGAAGGCGAGGGTGAGGCAGCACAACAAAAGATAGCCGAGCTAGAAGAAAAATTAGCCGCTAATAACGATTTTGCATTACTCGCTAGTGAGTACTCCGATGACTTTGGTAGCCGAGATAATGGTGGTAACCTAGGTGTGAGTAGTGGCGATGGCTTTCCTGAAGCCTTTGAAACCGCCTTACTGGAGCTTACAGAAGGGCAAATATCCGCGCCGATTAAAATTGATAATGCGACACACTTTATTAAATTAATCTCTTTGAGTGAAAAAACAGCGCCAACTTATGACGAACAAAAAACAGTCATAGCGGCAGAGTTAAGTCGTGCTCGCGCAGAAGAGCAATTTGTTCAAGATGTTCAGGCAATCGAAGAGCTAGCTTATAATGCTGAGAACCTTCAGGAAGTGGGCGAGCAATTAGGTTTGCCTGTAGGCAAAACAGCACTGTTTAGTCGTATAGAAGCCAAAGAGGCCATACTGCAAGACAGTCGAGTAGTGACGGCAGCTTTTAGTCCGCAGGTAGTACAAGAAGGGCATAGTAGTGAGCTTATAGAGTTATCGTCAGATAGGATTGTGGTACTTAAGTTAATTGAGCATAAGCCAGTACGGATACTGACTTTAGAAGAGAAGAAAGAGGCGATTTTAGCGGATTTACAGCTGAAAAAAGCCAAAGATACTATTGCCCTTCAGGCCGCGTCTATACGTGTATTAATCGATAATGGAACTGACATTGCTACTATTAGCGAACAACAAAACATCCAATTGTCTAGCCAGCTGGCTGCTCAGCGCAATACCGCAGGTGTTCCCGCAGAATTGTTAACCTCAGTCTTTGAAATGGCGCAACCGGAAAAGGACAAGGTTACTATTGCCGAGCGTCATTTAGGTAATGGCGATTATGTGATTGTTAGCTTAAGCAACATTACCGATGGTAGTGTTGACGATTTGGCCGAAGCAGAGCGAGCTAGTCTACGCGGTAACTTATCGTCTAGTATCGCCGGAGATGAGTATCGTGCTTGGCAAGAGCAACTGCGTATTCAGGCCGATATCAATGTATATAGTTCAACATATCCCACCTTATAAATTTATTTAATCACTGTGGCGGGCTTGGGTATTCAAGTCCGTTACATCGTGATTGATTCCTTCATTTTTTATCCTTTCTGTCATTTTATTGTCATCGTAAGCAGAATAATAATCTTTAGTTATTGATTTTGTTGGCTTTTTTGTTTTGGCATTGCCCTTGCAAACACTCTTGTTATTGTTGTTTATTGTCAGAGAACACTTCGCTGGCGGTAAGCATTGGTTTTAATAGATAGAGAGGTTAACAATGGCAGAGAGTATTCCTCAAGTCGTATTGCCGGTCATTCAAGCACCAGAAATATTATTGTCATCACTAGCCAATGTAGCATTACTAGAGCAGCCACAGACAGACCACCTTAAGTCGGCTTTTGAGTCGTTTAATCATTTGTCGACTCAACTGACAGAATCGTATGCATTACTAGAAAATCGAGTGGCAGATTTAACGTCTGAATTGAACGTTGTCAGCGAGCAGCGTATGCAAGAATTACAGGGTAAGGAGCTGGTAGCCAATCGCCTCGAGAGTTTGATTAATTTTCTTCCCGGTGGTGTTATTGTTTTAGATCAAAGAGGCATTATTGTAGACATTAACCCAACTGCGGTGAGTATGCTTGACGATGGATTGAAGGGGCAGTTGTGGCGAGAGGTTATTCAACGATGCTTCTCGCCAAAAAGCGATGATGGTCATGAAGTATCAAATCATCAGGGTAAGCGTATTAATATCGCCACTCGTTCCTTAGATAAAGATGGACAAATTATTTTATTAACTGACCAGACAGAAACGCGAAAGTTACAATCCGAATTAAGTCGCCATGAACGACTCACCGCTTTAGGAAAAATGGTATCAACATTAGCACACCAAGTGCGTACCCCACTGTCTTCAGCCATGTTGTATGCCAGCCATTTATTAAATACCAGCCTGTCCAGCCAACAGCATCATCAATTTTCGCAAAAACTACTCAATCGGCTTCATGAAATGGAACGGCAAGTACGCGACATGTTGTTATTTGTTAAGGCCGACATGGTCATTAAAGACCAGTTAACCATTGCAGAGTTACAGCAACAGCTCGCAGAAACGATGGAAATGTCACTGCACCAACATAGTATTCATTGTTCATGGGAAATCAAAAATAATGATAGGTTGATACGCTGTAATAGTGATGCATTAATCGGTGCCTTATCAAACCTAGTCAATAATAGCGTGCAAGCGATGGGTGAGGGGGGCGAACTACTGATTAGCTTTGAGTGTGATAGCACAGGCCAATTAATCATTTTGATCAATGACAATGGTGATGGCATTAGTGAGGAAATAAAAAAACAAGTACATGAATTATTTTATACCACTAAGCCTCAAGGAACAGGAATAGGCTTGGCAGTTGTGAATACGGTGGTTAATTCCCATGGAGGAAAATTTTATTTAACGCCTAATGCCATCCAGGGGGTTTGTGCGCGACTAGAGCTGCCTATTTGTATGGTGCCAGAAGCTACAGTTGGATCACAAAAGTATGCATACTAATAGTAGGTACTGAAGGGAGTTATCGATTAGTTATTCATTGTCCTGATTTAAGCAGAGATTGCTTCAATAAATATTTGTAGAACAGAGAGATAAATTATGTCAGCCTTATTGTCAGAAATGATGTTGCACGATAGTCAAAAACTTCACAAAAAAGTCTTAGTCGTTGAAGACGATTATGCCCTTAGAGAAGCCTTGGAAGACACACTTGCATTAGCGAATTATTCTGTTGTTTCGGCTAAGGATGTAGAGCAGGCGATTACTATTTTGTCGCAAGATAAAGAAATACTAATGATAGTTTCGGATATTAATATGGGTGAGCTGAGTGGTCACGACTTACTCAAATATACGAGTCAACACTGCGTGCATATTCCTGTGCTATTGATGACGGCCTTTGGTAGTGTCCGTGATTCCGTCGATGCTATTCGTAACGGCGCTGTTGATTATTTAGTCAAGCCTTTTGAGCCTAAAGAACTGGTAGATATTGTTGATCGTCAATTAGGTTGCGCTGTAGTGAATAATGAAGAAATGCCCATCGCAGAAGATGAGCATAGCCAGCAATTACTACAACTTAGTCAGCGTGTTGCTCAGTCAAACTCTACAGTGTTGATCGTTGGGGAATCTGGAACAGGCAAGGAAGTATTGGCTCGCTATATTCATCAGCAGTCGACTCGTTCAAAACAGGTATTCATCGCGATTAACTGTGCCGCCATTCCTGAAAATATGCTGGAAGCCATGTTGTTTGGCTATGAAAAAGGCGCTTATACTGGTGCGCAAGTAAGTACGCCGGGAAAATTTGAACAAGCGAATGGTGGAACCTTATTGTTAGATGAAATCTCAGAGATGGATATTGGTTTACAAGCAAAATTACTGCGTGTATTACAAGAACGGGAAGTCGAACGTTTAGGCGGGCGAAAAACTATCGCTCTTGATGTTAGAGTCATTGCTACATCTAATAGGGATATACTTAAAGCCGTAGCGGAAGGAAAGTTCAGAGAGGATCTATACTATCGTCTCAGTGTGCTGCCGCTAGTATGGAAACCATTGCGAGAGCGTACGAAAGATATATTGCCTTTAGCCTCATTGCTGCTAAATAAACACTCAGGAAAACAAAAACGTAGGGGCTTAATACTCAGCGATTCTGCACAACAGGCGCTATTATATTACCCTTGGCCAGGCAACGTAAGAGAGTTAGATAATGTGATACAGCGTGCACTGATATTACAAATGGGTAATGTGATTGAAGAGAATGATCTTGGATTAAATACCTTAGCGCTAAGTGAAAAAAATATTGCGCCTGAAGTAGATGTTACCTCTATTGATTTGCCTTATGTAGATCCTTCGCATGATAATTTATCGTCTGCTCATACTCTGACGAGCACATTTCATTCCGCTGTAGGTTCGGTCCATTCCGCTGTAGGTTCGGTCCATTCCGCTGTAGGCACTATCCAAGAAAGTTCTCAACAATTAGGTGATAACTTACAAAAAAGGGAATTTGAAATTATAGCGAATACCCTTCGTGAAGAACGCGGCAGTCGAAAAAATACTGCCGATCGTTTAGGGATTAGTCCGCGCACCTTACGCTATAAGTTAGCTAAAATGCGCGAAATGGGCTTAGATGCCTAAGCTGGCTTCAGAGGGTTAACATAATTAGTGACAAAAAATAATTTTTTATAATAAATTTGTATGAGAATAAAGAGATTGTCATATAAAATTCATCAATAAAGGCTTGACCCTATCGAAGACTGAGGTTAAATTCGCAATAGAAATAGAATGCATTTCTATTTGGCAAGCACTGTAAGTAGTGCTTTTTCACAATTGATACTTGTTCGTAGGAGATATCGATGACTGATACCCACTCTTCCTCTGCAGAAGCTTTTCTGGATGATGTATTTCTTGACGTCATTATTGGAAATAACGCTTCAATAACTAAAAGTATAAAAAATAAAACCTTCGATTGTCGACGTCGTTTAGAAGATAGGCTAGAGCAGCGTTCTTTGGAAAAAGATGTGCGCGAGTTTAATTTCGATTGATGGACAAAAAAATTAACCATTAGTAAGAGACCTTTGCAAGGAAGATGGCTTTGCTTTCAGGCAAGGCAAAAACGTACGAAAAGAGGGGGTTTATAGGTATAAATGACCGATTGAGTACGTTTCTAATACGGCATGAGAGTAAAGTGGCTTTCGTGCAAAGGTCTCAATAAGTATCAGCCATGGTAATGTAGTCCTTGGTTTGTATTTAGAATAGATCGTTTCGAATGTATTTTTTTACCCTTCATTACACCTCCGTTTATGTAGGGATATTCCCCGGCATAAATTCACCTCCTTAAGCGTTAGAAGGCAAAAATTGGCCTAGTTTATGCTTCCTTAGATATAGACTGGGCTAAATGCGTTAAATAGCCAAAATAATGCCACCGCTGCTTGATAGACACTTAAGGATATAAATGAACACAAAAAGCGGCCATTTTATTGTCTGATGTTGTTCCTCAATGGGTCAATAGAATAACTATTACCGACATTGAGCGCCTAATCAGCCAAAAAAATATCTCACTCTACTCGTTGTTTATTTATATCATCAAGTGTCTATAGTAGACAGTTTATTAATTGATAAAAAGAATGTAGCTAAAACGCTAATTCAAAAAATGCTTAGGAGCTAAGGTTATGATTTCAGATCGTATGGACATTAATCGTGTGTTAGCCGAAATGCGGACTATAAAAGCACAAGCTCAATCGCCACAAACCGCCAATGTTGATCAGCTGTCTCCACGTCAAGTTAGCCTCAATAATAGTAGCCAAACAGCAACAGAAACGCCGAGCTTTGGCCAATTAATGAACCAAGCGGTGGATAGTGTCAGTGGCTTACAGAAAACATCAAAACAATTGGCAACTGCCTATGAGCAAGGGCAATCTGGTGTAGATATAACCGATGTAATGATTGCTTCACAAAAAGCCAGCGTGTCATTTCAGGCAATGGTACAAGTGCGTAATAAACTCATTGATGCCTATCGGGATGTCATGAATATGCCGGTATAACAATGATGCTAAAAATCATGAACTATTAAGACTAGCAATGAATCATAGGTAACAATAATGGCAACAGCAGAAAACTTAATGGAAGAGCCTGGCGGGAATAAAGATCGTTCTACGAGCAATCTAGTTGATGGTTTTAATAACTTAAACCTATTGCGACAAATTGGTTTGATGGTTGCTTTAGCGGCTAGTGTCGCTATTGGTTTTGCGTCGGTTTTATGGACACAAGAAGAAGATTATCGTCCCTTGTACAGTAGTCTTAATCAGTTAGATTCTTCCGAAGTGATAGAAATTTTAGAACAAAATGAAATTAGTTTTAAAGTAGATACTCGTACTGGCTCATTGTTAGTGACTGCTGATGATATTCACAATGCACGTCTTAAGCTAGCGGAAGTGGGTTTGCCAAATTCTGGTTCGGTTGGCTTTGAACTGTTAGATAAAGAGCAACCTCTAGGTTCCAGTCAGTTTATGGAAACGACACGTTATCGTCGTGGTTTAGAAGGCGAGTTGGCGCGCACTATTACTAGTATGAATGCTGTGCGTGGAGCGCGAGTGCATCTAGCCATTCCTAAAAGTTCCGTTTTTGTAAGAGACGCACGGGAACCACGAGCATCAGTATTTGTTGAGCTTTATGCTGGCCGAGGCATGAAGTCTGCACAAGTGAGAGCAATCACCAATTTAGTGGCCTCTAGTATCTCAGAGTTGTCGCTTAAAAATGTCACTATTGTGGATCAAAAAGGTAATTTATTATCTAAAGGCGAAGAAGACCCCAAACTTGTTCAGGCAACTCAAGAGCTTGAATATACACGCGAAGTTGAAAAGAAAATTATTAGTCGCATACAATCCCTGTTGGATCCTATTATTGGCAGTAGTCGGTTTCGTGCAGAAGTGGCAGCACAAGTAGACTTTAATCAAGTCGAACAAGCAGAAGAAATGTTCAATCCTGATTTGCCCGCACTACGTAGTGAGCAAACCGTTGATGAGCAACGCGTGGGTGGAGGTGTCGGTGGAATTCCTGGCGCTTTGACCAATCAACCGCCGGGCAACGGTGAAGCGCCGGAGAGAGCTGTAGCGAATGCAGGTGAACAAGGTAAACAAGCGGCGTCTAACTCCCGTTCTCAATCTACACGTAACTTTGAACTCGATCGCACTATGAGTTATACCAAACATCAAGTTGGCAAGGTACGTCGTTTATCGGTTGCTGTTGTGGTTGATGACAGATTAACGAGGGATGCGGTCAGTGGCGAATCAAAATATGAAACCTGGTCTGAAAATGAGTTAGAACGTCTAGCTATTTTGGTCAGAGATGCTGTGGGTTACTCCCCCGCTCGGGGTGATAGCGTGAATATCATCAACACGCCTTTTATTGATAATGACAAGCTATTAGACGCAGACATACTCCCGCCTAACTTTTGGGAACAAGATTGGTTCTTGGCTTTAATTAAACCGGTTGTCGGACTATTTATTATCTTAGTGATGGTGTTAGGTTTGTTAAGGCCCATCTTAAAAACACTAGCGCGTACAGGCTCAGAAACTAGAGATGATGAAGAAGCTCAGCAATTAGCGGCGCTAGAAGCAGCCGGATTAGGCTCTTTTGATGAGCTATCAGATGAAGCGGTGACCTTAACGGGTGGTGCCACATTATCGTTACCGGGGCCAGAAGAAAGCTATGAAGAGATGTTGAATACCGTTAAAGGCTTAATTGCCGAAGACCCTGGCCGTGTGTCGCAGGTAATCAAACTATGGATAAATGAAGAATGAGCGAAGTTACAGAGGTTAGCGGACAGAAAAAATTTAACATGTCCGGTGTTGATCAAGCTGCCATATTGTTAATGTCGTTGGGTGAAGCTGATGCTGCTCAAATATTGAAGCACATGGGGCCAAAAGAGGTGCAACGCGTAGGCGCAGCGATGAGTCATTTAGCCAATATCGAACAAGAGCAGGTACACATGGTGTTAGCTAATTTTATGGAACAAGTACGTCACTTGACGGGCTTAGGCATCGGTTCCGATACTTATATTCGCGGCATGTTAGTGACAGCGTTAGGGGAAGATAAGGCGAATGGCTTAATTGATCGTATTCTTCTCGGTGGAAATACCAGTGGTTTAGATACTTTAAAATGGATGGAAGCACGTTCCATTGCAGACATTGTGCGTAATGAACATCCACAAATTCAAGCGATAGTACTTGCCTATCTCGATCCAGATCAATCAGCAGAAGTGTTAAGTTTTTTTCCCGATATGGTGAGACTGGATATTATGATGAGGATTTCTGCATTAGATACCGTGCAGCCTAATGCACTGCAAGAACTTAATGATATTCTGGAGAAACAGTTCTCGGGTAGTCAGGGTGCACAAACCACTTCTATGGGTGGTTATAAATGTGCTGCAGAAATCATGAATAATTTAGAAACTGCCATAGAAGGTGATTTAATGGAGGCAATTAAAGAGCTTGATGAAGAATTGGGTAATCAAATTCAAGACCTTATGTTCGTTTTTGATAATTTACGTGATGTGGATGATAGAGGTATTCAATCGCTATTGCGCGAAGTTTCTTCCGATCTGCTCCTTATTGCACTTAAGGGTGCCGATAACGATTTACAAGAAAAAATATTTGCTAATATGTCAAAACGTGCAGCTGAACTTTTGCGTGATGATTTAGAAGCCAAAGGTCCAGTAAAATTATCTGAAGTTGAAGGTGCGCAAAAAGAAATACTCACTATTGCTCGTCGTATGGCCGATGCCGGTGAAATTATGCTAGGTGGTAGCGGAGAGCAAATGGTGTAATGGCGGTAGCTGCCTATGTAGTTATGTGCTTATAAACAGTAACCCTTTATATGCAGTATTGAAGACGTATTATGGTCGATTTAGTTACTCGTATACCAGCAGAAGAAGTAGCCAGCTGCGATAGTTGGCTACTTCCAGAAATGAAATCTAAAAAAGTCGTTCCTGCGTTCAGGAAAAAATCCTCTCGTGAGGCTAAGAGACCGGAACAGTCCAAGGAGAGTCCAGCGTCTGCAGTAGACGACCAAGCAGTAAAGCAAGAAAAAGCCAAGCAAGAGGCAGAGGAAGTTATTACTGAAACCATTACTGTTGAACCGATGACGGCTGAAAAATTACAACAAATAACCGAAGATGCAGAAAAAGAAGGCTATGCGACGGGTTATGCAGATGGACTAGATAATGCAAAAAAAGATGGACATAAACAAGGCCTAGAAGCGGGTAAGGCAGAGGTCGATGCAATGGCGCAGCGATTAAAAAAAATATCAGATACGTTCATTCAGCCATTAGAAGATGAACATGATAAAGTGGAAAAACAAATTTTAGATATAGTTTGCCATTTAACACGATCGCTAATAAAAAAAGAGTTACAGATAGATTCTTCAATGATTCTAGAGGTGGTGAAGCAATCGATCTCGATGCTACAAGAAGAAGATAGGAATATTAGCCTGGTTCTAAATAGTCAAGATGTTAATTTGATTAAAGAGTCACTAGTCGATAATGAGCTGTCAATTACACTGGAGGTGGATGATGATTTATTGCCAGGTGGTTGTCGGCTACAAAGCAAAAACTCCACTATTGATTCTTCAATAAATCATCAGTTAGATAAATTGTTGGACGATTTTGCACATCAACGTTATCAAAAAGATGACAGCATAGTGGAGGCGTCAATAAACGAAGAATCAATAGAAGCTAATCCCTCTAATACTAATCCCTCTGATATTAATCCATCGGATGCTACCCCCTCAGGGGCTGATCACTCAAAGAAAGTACCTGCCGAAGAAGAAAGGAGCTAATATGGATTCTCTTAAATCATCATTAAGTCATCGATTAGCTGCTTATCAATCCCTTAAACTTACCCCGATTGAACCGACGATAGAAGGGCGTTTAACTCGCGTCGTGGGCTTAACCATGGAAGCCGTTGGTTTTCATGCACCTATAGGCTGTCCCTGCGACATTATAGTGGATGATGGTCGAGCTCTTGAGGCTGAAGTCGTTGGCTTTTGTGGCGAAAAGTTATTTTTAATGCCGGTAAAGTCTATACAAGGCGTTCGCTCAGGCGCGAAAGTTATCCCTAGATCAAATACTAAAAGAATGCTGTTTAGCGATAATTTACTGGGGCGAGTCATTGACGGCTTAGGTGAGCCATTAGATGATTTAGGACCCATTATCGGTAATAACAAGAATGATGAATATGGTGGCGAGCAACAACGCATTAATCCTCTGCAGCGAGCCCCCATTAAACAAGCGTTGGATGTTGGCATCCGAGCAATCAATGCTCTTATTCCGGTAGGCAAAGGGCAACGTTTAGGTCTTTTTGCAGGCAGTGGTGTAGGTAAAAGTGTGCTGTTGGGGATGATGACACGTTATACGACTGCAGACGTTGTCGTGGTCGCGTTAATTGGTGAACGTGGACGTGAAGTTAAAGAATTTATTGAACATAGCTTAGGCGAGGAGGGTTTACAGCGTGCCATTGTGATTGCATCGCCAGCAGATGAAAGCCCATTAATGCGCTTAAGAGCCTCGCAGTTAGCCAGCCAAATCGCGGAATATTATAGAGATCAAGGTAAAGATGTGTTGTTGTTAATGGATTCACTTACCCGTTACGCTCAAGCGCAAAGAGAAATTGCTTTAGCAATTGGTGAGCCGCCTGCAACTAAAGGTTACCCACCTTCAGTATTTGCTAAACTCCCTCAATTAGTTGAACGTGCGGGCAACGGCAAACAAGGTAGTGGTTCGATAACCGCTTTTTATACGGTCTTAACTGAAGGTGATGATCTTCAAGATCCAATTGCCGATTCAGCAAGAGCTATTTTAGATGGTCATGTGGTACTTTCTCGGCAGCTAGCTGAAAGTGGTATTTATCCTGCTATCGATGTAGAAATGTCGATTAGTCGAGTGATGACGGTCATCGCAGAACCCGCGCATATTAAATACTTACAACGTTTTAAACAATTGTTAGCAGCCTACTATAAAAATCGTGACTTAATTAATATAGGTGCTTATGTCAAAGGTAGTGATAGTGAAATTGATTTGGCATTAGAATTTTTTCCAAGATTACAGGCATTTATACAGCAAGACATTGACGTATCGATCAGTTGTGAAGCCAGCCTATTGCAACTAAAAACACTAATGAAACCTGCGTCTAAAAAAGATAATGTTTTGTGAGTAACATGCTATGAATAAGCATGCTAATAATTCCTTGCAATTAGTCTTAAATAAAGAAAAAAAAGAGCAAGATGCCATAGGCGGTAAGGTCAATAAGATGACAATCTTCATAGAAAATGAAAAAGACCAAGAGCAAAGTCTACGCGAATATCAGCAGGAGTATATAGTAAAAATTCGTGAGCAACGACAGTGTACTATTGCAGAGATCAATCGCTATCGTGGTTTCTGTTATCAATTGGACAGCGCCTTAACTCAGCAGCAAAAAAAAATACAGCTAGCGGAA
>JBLHJR010000030.1:0-33947 GCA_047619205.1 Candidatus Endobugula sp.
ATGCTTTAATAGGTGAATAGTAGCGTGAATGTTCAATAAAAAATAGACGCTAAGAACTACTGATGAATATGGTGCCAAACGCAACAGCTTAATTAATAGTAGTAAAGGGCATTTGTTCTAGCGCAGTTCTATAAATGTCCGTTATTCGCGCTTTATCGTTATACATTCGTTCAATCACGGCAACCCCTCGGGTTAGTGCGACTAAGTAGCGGGCGCATAAGAGGGGGTCGCCAGAAAATTGTTGGTCTTCAATAGCTTGCTCTAAGCGTTGTTGTACTAGTGTCTCTATGTTGTCTAAAAAATTAATCAAGCATAAATCAATGTCAGGGCATTGTTGAGAGGCTTCCATCATTGCGCGGGTACTAAAACAGCCTTTGGCATCGGTGTCGGATGTTAGGCGTTCACCAATGGTGTTAAATAGTTGGCTAAAGGCTTGTTTAGCGTCTTTTTGTTCTAATTCTGTTTTAACTAATTGTAAAAAGCCATGGGTATAGTGAGTAAACGACTTTAAGAATAGGGTGTTTTTATTTTGATAGGCATTGTACAAGCTGCCACGTTGAACGCCGGTTTCTTTGGCGAGGTCGAGCATGGTGGTGGCGCTGTAGCCTTTCGCCCAAAAGACATTAATGGCGAGAGTTAAGACTTCATCTTCGTTAAATTTTCGCGTGCCGACCATGGGGTTTTCCATTGTTCTCTTAGAGATCAAGATGATTAGTGTACCTTATTCTTGACATTGCTGTCATATTTGACATAATTGTCAAAAATAATCGACGGAGTATAGATAATGTCATTGCCAGCAGCTATTGATTTGTATTACTGGACAACGCCCAACGGGCATAAGATTACTATTTTTCTTGAAGAAGCTGGGCTGCCTTATCATTTGCATCCGATTGATATTAATAAAGGCGATCAGTTCACTCCAGAGTTTCTTGCTCTGAGCCCGAATAACCGTATTCCCGCTATTGTTGACCCGCAGCCGGTTGGCGCTGCCTCACCATTGGACGCTAAGCCTTTAGCCTTATTTGAGTCTGGCGCGATCTTGGAATATTTGGCAGATAAAACCGGTGCGTTTTTACCAACAGCAGGTGCCGCTCGTTATGAAACATTGCAGTGGCTGTATTGGCAGATGGGTGGCTTAGGTCCTATGGCGGGACAGAATCATCATTTTTCTCGCTATGCGCCAGAAAAATTATCCTATGCGATTAACCGTTATGTGAATGAAACCAATCGACTTTATGGTGTATTGAATAAGCAACTGGAAGGCAAGGAATATATAACCGGCGAATACTCTATAGCGGATATGGCGAGTTTTCCATGGGTTAAGCCTTATGAGCAGCAAGGGCAAAAATTGGAAGATTTTCCGCATTTGCAGGCATGGTTTGAGCGCATGTCAGCTCGGCCAGCGGTACAGCGTGCTTATGCGCAAGCGGATGCTATTCATGCTGGGGCTTCAGTAACTGAGTCAGGTAAGTCGGTATTATTTAATCAGAAAGCGTCATAAGCGCTGAGCAAACACATAAATCATCAGTATAGGAAACTATCAAATGACAATTACTTTATATGAATTATCTGCTGCCAATCGAAATGTGCGTTTTAGTCCCCATTGTTGGAAGTCCCGATTAGCCTTAGAGCATAAGCAGTTGAGTTATGAAACGGAGGCCGTTTGGTTTACTGAGAAAGATAAAATTGCGCTGTCGAATCAGCCACTTTTGCCAATGATGACGGATACTGATGCGAAGGGAACATTGATAATTAATGATTCTTGGAAGATAGCGCTGTATCTAGACAAAAAGTACCCCGATGCACCGAGCCTATTTGCTGATGATAACGTGCAAGAAAAAGCTGACGTGATGAATCAGTGGGTGGATACTGAATTAGCGCAATTTATTCGCCCCGCTATTCTTATGGACATTTTTGCTTTGATTGCGAAACAAGATAGGGACTATTTTCGGAGTAGCCGCGAAGCTAAAATAGGCTGTAGTTTAGAAGAGTTTTCGGCTAACCCTGAACAAAAGGTGGTGCAAATGGGACAGGCACTAGAACCTATTAGGATCACTTTGAATGAGCAGCCTTATCTTGGCGGCACAGAACCAGATTATCGTGATATTTGTTTGTTAAGTACTTTTTTGTGGGTTGCTTGTGTGAGTAAGATTGAGTTTTTAGCAAAAAAGGATGTGATTTATCGTTGGTATCAACATATGCTAAATCATTATAAGGCAGTGATTCCTGCAGAGTTAGTCGCTACCTAACGGTTAGATGGCTACTTTCCCTTGCTATGCTACCGGCTCATTTGAAAAGAATACACTCCATTTCAGGCGCGCTGTGAATATATCCCTATAAGCTCAGCTTCGGCATTCATGACTCAGATGGCTTGAAATGGAGTGTATTCTTTTCAAGCACCCTGCTTGTAAGTATAGTCACCTACATCTTTTGTAGGGCTAGGTGTCAATTTTTTTGGTGCATTTATAAATGAGAACTTCATGAATAACGAAACTAAAGGCATGGTATTAGGTTTGTTGGCGGTGACTGCATTCGGGTTAACCTTACCCGCTACTAGAGTGGTTGTTCCCTATCTTGATCCTTTTTTCATCGGTTTTGGCCGCGCATTTATTGCTGGAATATGTGCGACCATTTTATTATTGATTTGTCGGCCCCCACTACCTAATAAAACTCAATATAAACCATTGTTCCTTACCGCTTTGGGCGTTGTTCTTGGTTTCCCCATTCTTACATCATGGGCAATGCAATATGTCTCCGCCATTCATGGCGGCGTAGTGCTGGGTGTGTTGCCGTTGGCAACAGCGATATTTGGTGTATGGGTAGGCCACGAAAGGCCAGGGCTGATGTTTTGGGTTAGTAGTCTTATTGGTAGTGTATTGGTAGTGAGTTATACCTTGCTTCAAGGTGCGGGAAGTCTTCATCAAGCAGACATCGTTTTATTAGGCGCGGTTATTGCGGCGGCGGGAGGTTATGCCGTTGGAGCAAAATTATCTCAGCAATTAGGCGGGTGGCAGGTAATTTGTTGGGCGACAGTGTTAGCTCTTCCTTTTGTTGCCATCCCTGCGTTTTATTTTTCTCCGACCTCGCTAAGCAATATACCGCTAGAGGTTATATTGAGTTTTCTGTATTTGGCGTTGGTGAGTCAATTGTTTGGTTTTTTCCTTTGGTACAAAGGCTTGGTGTTGGGTGGTATTGCTAGAGTTAGTCAAATACAGTTGTTACAACCCTTTATTACTTTAGTAGCTTCCACCTTTTGGTTAAACGAAATTATTGACACTACGACATTGGTTTTTATTTTTCTTGTTGTTGCTACCGTTTGGTTGGGTAAAAAATCTCCAATTGGATAAAGCTTATAAACCTGCATTTACAATAGCTTACTGATGTGAAATCACAGTGTAGGTTTATCTCTGCAACGATATCGATAATTAATCAGAGAAAAACAAAAAGGCTCGCTAAATAGCGAGCCTTTTTGTTTTAACCGTGTGAGCTAAGTAAATGATGCAGTCAATTCACCTAAGCGTTTAGTCAGTAGTTTATTCTCATTGTAATCAATAGGAATGACTATCAAGCTTGGGCCATCTTCATTGAATGAAGCTTCAAGAGCATCTTGTAGCTTGCTAGCGTCAGTCACTGAATGACCGTTCCAGCCAAAGGATTCAGCTAGTTGCATCCAGTTCGGGTTGCCAAAGGCAAGGTCAGTACTGCGGTCAAATTCGGCTTCCTGTTTCCAGCTAATTAAGCCGTAGCCGCCATCTTCCCATACCATTACCGTCATGTTGCAATTGAGTCGGCGTGCAGTTTCCATTTCCTGTACGTTCATCAAGAAACCACCGTCACCACAGATGGATAGAATGCGACGGTGAGGGTAAACCAAACTAGCTGAGATGGCACCCGGTAAGGCAAAGCCCATTGAGCAGAAACCGTTCGGGATTAAGCAGGTGTTTGGCTCATGGCAATGATAGTGACGGGCAATCCACATTTTGTGTGCGCCGACATCGGATAATAGGATGTCGTTGTCACCTAATATTTGGCGAGCATCCCAAAGTGCTTTTTGAGGGCGTATCGCGCCTTCTCCAGCATCATCTTTATATTGCTCAATTTCAGCCGTCATCAGCTTACGCATTTTTACTTGGCTGCTAAAGTCGTGATCAAAACCGCCTTGCTCATCAACCAATTGGTTGAGTGACTCTAGTGCAAACGCAATATCACCAACCACCTCGATTTTTGGATTGTAGCTTTCATCGATTTCTGTAGGCAGGAAGTCAATATGCAGCACTTCAGTTTTGTTACCACTGTTCCATAGGTTGGGGTGGTATTCCACCATATCAAAACCAATAGTAATGATCAGGTCAGCCTGCTCGATGGCGTACACCGGAATATCTTTTGCGCCAAGGCCTACGGTATATAGACTGTAGTCGGCATCTTTATCGACGCAACCTTTCGCCATCATCGTACTCATCACGCCGATGCCAGTTTTCTCACATAGTACGCGTAATTGCTCGCTTGCTCGACGACGAATACAGCCATTACCCGCAATAATAATCGGGGTTTTTGCCGCTTTAATACGATCGTAGGTTTGTTGGATGATGGTTGGGTCAGGTACTGAACGACGGAATTTTCTAACCGGAAGTGGCGCTTTATTGGCTTTTAATTTGGCAATATCTTCGGGTAGTTCGATTAATACCGCGCCGGGTTTTTCAGAGCGCGCCAAACGTACGGCTTTACGCACGATTTCAGGGATGTTCTCCGGGTGCCAAATAGTGGTTGCCCATTTGGTTACCGCGCTGAACATTTCAACCACGTTCATTACCTGATGGGATTCTTTATGTAGACGAGTGGATGCGCCTTGCCCCGTGAGTACTATCATGGGCGCACGATCCATATTGGAATTGGCGACGCCAGTAATCAGGTTGGTTGCTCCAGGGCCTAAAGTCCCAAGACAGCAAGCAGGGTTGCCAGTAAGGCGGCCATAAATTTCGGCCATGAAGGCAGCGCCTTGTTCGTGTCGCGTTAAAATAAATCGGATCTTATCTGATGTCTCTAGCGACATCATAAAATCGGCATTTTCTTCGCCGGGGACACCAAAGATATATTCGATGCCTTCTTCTTCGAGACATTTGACTAATAGATCGGACGCCTTCATGGTATATTCCTTCTTTCGGTAGCTAAATTGAATAATGTATATGCTGACTTAATATTCACCGTTGATAGCAACGGTGAATGATAGCAACGGTGAATGATAAAATAAGCGCGTAATTTTGTTGACAGCCGTTATGCTGATTAGTTTAGTGCAACCGTTCTTGAGCCGCTAATATTAGGGAATTTGCTCAAGTTTACACAAAAGCGACAGGATATCACGAGTTCGATAATGTGGCTTGTTAAAGTACAATATTTAAACATAAAAAAGTAAAAGAACAGTTAATAGAGAGTTAAAAATGAGCAATGTAGTTAAGCCGCCCGAGTCTGATGAAGCGATCCCGCTGAAGACCTATGCAGAAAAAGCCTACCTCGATTATTCCATGTACGTGATTTTAGACCGTGCCTTGCCCAATATTGGCGATGGTCTAAAGCCAGTACAGCGGCGTATTGTTTATGCCATGAGCGAGTTAGGCTTAAAGGCGAGTGCAAAATTTAAAAAATCTGCCCGTACCGTAGGGGATGTAATTGGTAAGTTTCATCCCCACGGAGATACAGCGGCTTATGAAGCCATGGTGTTGATGGCGCAACCTTTTTCTTATCGCTACCCTCTAGTCGATGGCCAGGGTAACTGGGGTTCTCCCGATGATCCAAAATCCTTTGCTGCTATGCGTTACACCGAGTCGCGTCTGACTGCTTATAGTGATGTTTTATTGGGCGAATTGGGACAGGGTACGGTTGAGTGGGCACCTAATTTTGACGCGACTTTAGAAGAGCCGAAAGTTCTCCCAGCACAAGTGCCGAATATTCTATTAAATGGCACTACGGGTATTGCTGTGGGTATGGCCACTGATATTCCTCCACACAACTTACGCGAAGTAGTCAGTGCCTGTATTCATTTATTAAACAATCCTAAGGCAAGTACACAGGATCTCTGTGAGTTTGTCTTAGCGCCGGATATGCCAACCGATGCAGAAATTATCACTCCGCCAGATGATATTCAAGCCATGTATGAAACCGGGCGCGGCAGTTTGCGTATGCGGTGTTTGTGGACAAGAGAAGATGGCGATATTGTTGTTACGGCACTGCCACATCAGGTTAGTGGCGCCAAAATATTGGAGCAAATCGCTGCGCAAATGCAAGCTAAAAAGTTGCCGATGGTGGCAGATTTACGCGACGAATCTGATCACGAAAACCCTACTCGCTTATTAATTATCCCACGCTCTAATCGCATTGATGTGGAGCAATTGATGAATCATTTGTTTGCCACGACCGACTTAGAGCGAACCTATCGTATCAATATGAATATGATCGGTATCGATGGCTTACCTGCGGTTAAAAACTTAAAGAAAATATTGACTGAGTGGTTATCCTTTCGTTTGGTTACTGTGCGTCGACGTTTGCAATACCGTTTAGATAAAGTGGTCAAGCGCTTGCATATCTTAGAGGGTTATTTAGCGGCGTTTTTAAATATTGACGAAGTGATTCATATTATTCGTACAGAAGAAAAGCCGAAACAGGTATTAATGTCGCGTTTTGAAATTTCTGATATCCAGGCAGAGGCTATCTTAGACTTAAAATTGCGCCAAATTGCTAAGCTTGAAGAAATAAAAATTCGTGGCGAGCAGGCAGAGCTGGCAAAAGAACAGGAGTGGCTGGAAAGTATTTTGGGCTCCGCTACAAAATTAAAAAATCTTGTGAGAAAAGAATTGGAAGCGGTTGCACTACAGTATGGGAATGACCGTCGTTCACCGATTGTGGTCAGGCATGAAGCGCAGGCGTTGAGTGAAATGGACTTATTAACCAGTGACCCAGTGACGGTAGTGTTATCAGAGAAAGGGTGGATTCGTGCAGCCAAAGGACACGAGGTCGACCCTTTATCGCTTAGCTATAAATCAGGTGATGCCTATAAGTTTTCTGTGCAAGGGAAAACCAACCAAAACGTATTGTTAATCGATTCTACGGGTCGCAGCTATGCAATGGCATCGCACACATTGCCTTCTGCGCGTGGTCAAGGTGAGCCCGCTAGTGGTCGCTTAAATCCACCGAGTGGTGCAGTGTTTTGTGGTTTGCTAATGGGCGATGATAGCCAAAAAATATTAATGGCCAGTGATGCAGGTTATGGTTTTGTGACCAATTTAGGTAATTTATATACTAAAAATAAAGCGGGTAAAGCGTTATTGAGTTTGCCGAAGGGTGCGCGAGTATTGCCGCCGTGTAATATTGACGATGCGAGTGATGCATTAGTAGCTGTAGCGAGCAATGAAGGTCGCTTACTAATATTTTCCTTAGCGGATTTGCCTGAGTTGGGTCGAGGTAAGGGCAATAAGATGTTAAGTATTCCTGGGGCTAGAGTGTTGGCGCGTGAAGAGTATGTCGCGTCCATAGCGGTCATCCATTCCAAACAAAAATTAACGGTCTATTCCGGTAAGCGACATACGGTATTTAAAATGTCCGATTTAGAACATTACCGTGGCGAGCGTGGCCGCCGTGGACACAAGCTGCCGAGAGGTTTTCAGAATGTAGATTCTATTGCTGTGTCAGAATAGCTACATTCATTACATTATGATGTCATCTAGTTAATCATGTCGGTCAATAAAAATCGTTTGTTTAACGATAAATACCGAGCCAAGCGCATCGCCCTCATTGTTTTAATGGGAGTGGCGGGTGCGTTTTTGGTTTACGTTCTATCTAACTGGTCTGAACAAAAAGCATTGTTGAGTGTGGAAGAAAAAGCACATAATATATTGACTTATCAGTCATCGAACGTAGTTGCCCATCTAAATAAATTTAGCTTAATTACCGCACTAGTATCAAAACGACCGGACGTCATTGATATGTTTCGTTTTCGCGATCTGAATATGTCATCAGATCAAGGAAACCATCTTGCTTCTATTACTGCAGGCTTGTCTGGTGCTAAAGATTTTTGGTTTGTGGATAAAGAAGGAAATATTTTTTCTAGTAGTAATAAAACACTTGTCGGTGCCAATGTAAAAGGCCAAAGTTACTTTGAAGCAGGTTTTCAGGGACGACTGGGGCGCACTAGCGCAGTAGATGCTTCGGGCTTTCGTTCCTATATTTTTGCTTCTCCCGTTTTTGTCGATGAGAAAGTCGGAGGGCTGGTGGCTGTGCGCGTAGATCTAGAGGTTGTCGAATATGTTTGGGCCTTGTTAACCGAGCCTATTGTTGCAACTGAGTCCAATGGTCGAATATTATTATCGAATATTGAAGAGTGGCGTTTGCAATATTTTTCTCCGATGCTAAAAAAGCAGCGTTTGTTGTTTAGCGGTACTGAGACTAATGCACAAGACTTATTGCTGAATACACCCCAGCCTTTTACCTTAAATAATGTTCAGGCGTCTGCTAATCCCGGAGCTATTAATAATACTGAAGGTATGAATAGCGCTGCTAAGGTATCTAAGAGCGAATCGGTAGTGGAGACATCATTTTTAAATCGACAAATACAGTTGATTGAATTAAGTGTACCAGTCGATAAAGAAAAGCATACGCGTTATTTGAAAGTGGCTACAGAGGTTCCATTATTACAGTGGCGCTTACATGTTTTAGTGGATTTGTCTCCAGTGAGACAGCAGCGCTTGATCACTATGGTGATCAGCTCATTAATGGTGGCCTTATTGATTTTGTTGGTCTGGGTACTATTCGAACGTCGCCGTCGTTTGCGTGAGCGCGCTCGTGATCAGCGGGCATTTTCATTGCGTTTAGAGCGTCAGGTCAGAGATAGAACGTACGAACTAACGGTGACCAATAGCATGCTTGAGTCTGAGGTGGTTGAGCGTCGTGCTGCAGAAAAAGCTTTGCGTGAAACCCAGCAGGATTTAATGCAAGCGGCCAAATTGGCAGGTATTGGTCAAATGTCGGCGGCATTAGCGCACGAATATAATCAGCCTTTAGCCGCGATTCGTTCATATTCGGATAATGCACTGCAGTTGCTGACATTACAAAAGCAGGATGATGTGCGCGCGAATTTAACCCGTATCTCAGCCATTACCGATCGCATGGCTGATCTAACCAAAACCTTGCGTTCATTTGCACATAAGTCTGATGCCAGTTTAGAGCCTGTACTATTGTCGTCTGTGATGGATGAAATGATTATTCTGCTCTCTCCGCAAGCAAAAAAGCAGGGGGTTGAATTGATTATGCAGCCGCCTGCTACCGAGGTGACAGCCCTCGCGGGTCATTTACGTTTATCACAAGTAGTCATAAATTTAGTGACTAATGCTATGGATGCCGTGAAAGATGAAAAAAATAGGCAGGTAGACGTGAGTTGGAAAAAAGTGGGTGAGCAAGCGGTAATCATAGTGAAAGATAGTGGTAGGGGGGTTCCTGTAGATTTACAGGATAAAATCTTCACGCCGTTCTTTACTACCAAAGGTGTAGGTGCGGGTTTAGGTCTGGGTTTGTTTATTGTCTATAATATGGTGAAAGAGTTTCAGGGCACCATTGAGCTGAAGCAAGAGGCTGGTTATGGTGGTGTGTTTTATATACATTTGCCATTATTTGAAATTTAGTCCGACAGGCTCCTAGAAGTGTTTAGTTTTCAAAGGTCGTCTATTTTACTGCCTACGCTTTTTTAAAAATTAACAGAGAAAATTAACAACTATGTCAACTCCTACGGTTTTATTGGCTGATGATGATGCGGATTTACGCCATGCCTTAAGTCAAAGCTTATCGTTGGCGGGCTTCGATGTTATTGAGCACGACAGTGCGTATGGTGTGGTGGAAAAAATCAATCGTGGTTTATATGGTGTGTTGATTAGCGACATACGTATGCCAGGTATTGATGGTTTACAGCTTATGTCGATGGCCTTGGAAATCGATCCTTCGATGCCAGTGATTTTAATCACCGGCCACGGTGATGTCGCCATTGCGGTAGAAGCTATGCGCGCGGGCGCTTATGACCTGATTGAAAAACCTTTCTCGGCCGACCGCTTAAATAATGTGGTATTACGTGCGTTAGAAAAACGACGTTTGGTTTTAGAGAACCGTATTTTACGCCAGGAGTTGTCGGGTCAGGTGGAGTTAGATAAGCGCATTGTTGGCCGTACTCCCGCTATGTTAAAGCTACGCAATGAATTGATGATGTTAACCGGAGCTGATGTTGATGTACTGATATGGGGAGAAACGGGGTCAGGTAAGGAAGTCGTGGCACGTGCTTTACATGAAGAAGGTAGTCGAAAAGACAAACCCTTTGTCGCATTAAACTGTGGCGCTATTCCGTTAGATATTATGGAGTCAGAATTATTTGGCCATGAGGCAGGTGCGTTTACTAGTGCAAATAAACAGCGCATAGGAAAATTAGAGCACGCCAAAGGCGGCACGATCTTCTTAGATGAAATTGAATCCATGCCAATGGAGCTGCAGATTAAATTGCTTCGGGTCATTGAGACTCGTTCGATTGAGCGTTTGGGCTCTAACAAAATTATTCAGTTAGATGTGCGTTTTGTTGCCGCAACCAAAACGGATTTAGAGTTGGCTAGCCAGAAAAAAAAATTTCGTGCAGACTTATATTACCGTTTGAATGTTGTCACTATCCGTATTCCGCCGTTGCGCGAGCGTAAGGAAGATATTCCTGCCTTGCTTTACCATCTGGCTAGAGAGGCGCGCTCTCGATATCGTCGCGATATTCCAGAGATTACTCCAGATATTATCGCCGAATTAATGGCTTATGAATGGCCAGGTAATGTGCGTGAACTGCGTAATGTAGCAGATCGTTTAGTGTTAGGGATTTGGTCTGGTTTTGATGATCAGCAAGATGTAAGCAAAGCACAGGATGAGGGGCAGGGTACGCTTTTATCGGATCGTGTGAGTCAGTATGAGCGCTCGCTCATTGCAACTGAAATCCAAAAAAATAAAGGCAGTATTAAAAAAACTTATGCAGCTCTGGGTCTTTCGCGTAAAGCCTTATATCAAAAAATGAAAAAGTATCAGTTAGACAAAAAGATGTTGGCTGATGGTGAAGACGACTTCATGGAGGATGAATAAGATTTACGTTTATTAAGCGTAAATCTATGCGGATAATTTTAAAAAATTATTTTACAGCGAAAATAAATCTATAAAATCAGACGTTGTTATTTTTTGGAGTTTCTCTTCATTGCTGCAGGTAGCTATTATTGTATCGATATTTTTTTCAGTGATTTTTTTTTGTAAGTTGTTAAAGAATTTTGTTTTTAATACAGGGATGCCTTCCGCGCGCCGGCGACGGTGTCCAATAGGGTAGTCAATGGAGATGCAGTCGCTATGACTGCCGTCTTTAAAAAATACCTGAATTGAGTTGCCAATGGCACGCTTGTCGGCTTCTAGATACTCCTTAGTGAAACGAGCATTTTCAACTACTTCCATTTTGCGGCGTAGTTTGTCAATACGAGGATCGTTGGCTACCTTATCTTCGTAATCTGCTGCAGTTAATCCGCCACTAATGAGTGGTACTGCAACCATATATTGAATACAGTGATCTCTATCTGCGGGGTTGTCTAGTGGGCCCGTTTTATCAATGATTCTGAGTCCCGATTCTTGTGTAGCGATAGTGATTTTGTCAATGTCATCTAGTCTATCTTTTACTGTGGAGTGTAATTGAATGGCGGCTTCAACGGCTGTTTGAGCGTGAAATTCGGCAGGAAAGGAAAGTTTAAATAATATGTTTTCCATAACATAGCACCCTAGCGGCTGCGCTAGTGTGACATTTTTACCTTTAAATAGTACCTCTTGAAAGCCCCAAGTCTTTGCGGTTAAAGCGGAGGGATAACCCATTTCATCTTTAAGTGCCATTAATGCTAAGCGTACTGCTCGGCTGGTGGCGTCACCAGCGGCCCAAGATTTTCTTGAGCCTGTGTTGGGCGCGTGCCGATAGGTGCGTAATGCGCCGCCATCGATGAAGGCGTTGGATAGGGCGTTAATGATTTGCTCACGACTGCCCCCGAGTAATTGCGTGGCGACTGCAGTTGAGGCGATACGCACTAAAAGTACATGATCTAAACCGACACGGTTAAAACTATTTTCAAGTGCTAAGATACCTTGAATTTCATGTGCCTTTACCATAGCTTCCAGCACATCACCCATGGTGAGTGTTTGGCCGTTACGATTAAGGTAATCAGCAATCGCTAAAATAGCGCCCAAATTGTCTGATGGGTGGCCCCACTCCGCTGCTAACCAAGTGTCGTTAAAGTCTAGCCAACGTACCATGACTCCAATGTTAAATGCCGCCTGTACGGGGTCTAGTTGATAAGTAGTGCCGGGAACTTTAGCACCATTAGCTAAGTTGGCGCCTGCTACTATAGGGCCTAGTAGTTTGACGCAAGCGGGGAAATCTAAGGCTAGCAAGCCACAGCCTAAGCTATCCATTAGGCAATAGCGTGCGGTAGATAGCGCTTCTTCACTGCAGACTTTATAGTTTAATACATAATCGGCAATGGTTTGTAATAATGTGTCGGGTTCTGGTCTTTTGGTATTTCTAATATCCACTGAGGACATGCTGACTCCTAATAAATAAAGTAAAACGATGAAATGTCATCTGGCTGTAATATTTTTTACACTGCGTAATGATTGGCCAATATATTCCGCATTAGGGCGAATGATACGATTGTCTTGCCGTTGTTCCATGACATGTGCAGCCCAGCCACTGAGGCGTGAGCAAACAAAAACAGGGGTGAATAGTTTGGTTGGAATCTCCATAAAATGATAAGCCGATGCATGAAAAAAATCGGCGTTACAAAATAATTTTTTCTCCCGCCACATGACCTCTTCGCAACGAACGGATATGGGGTAGAGGTTGGTATCATTAACGCTTATTGATAGTTTTTCTGACCATTGTTTAATGATGATATTGCGCGGATCTGATTCGGTATAGACCGCATGACCAAAGCCCATAATCTTTTCTTTGCGCGCAAGCATGCTCATCATTTCAGTTTCTGCATGATCAGCGTCGGTAAATTTTTCAATCATTGCCATAGCAGCTTCGTTGGCTCCGCCATGTAAAGGGCCACGTAAAGAGCCAATAGCGCCAGTAATGCAAGAGTGTATATCCGATAATGTTGAAGCGCAGACGCGAGCAGTAAATGTGGATGCATTAAATTCATGTTCTGCATATAAAATTAACGACACATTCATTACTTGTTCATGTAAAATTTCGGGTGCTTTCCCGTGTAATAAATGTAATAGATGTCCGCCAATAGAATCATCATCGGTTTCAGTCTCAATGCGAACGCCATTATGCGAGTAGTGATACCAATAGCAGATGATAGAAGGAAATATAGCCAGTAAGCGATCAGCGTGCTGCTGCTGTGCGGTAAAGTCCGTTTCGGTTTCTATATTGCCGAGCATGGAACAGCCCGTACGCATAACATCCATGGGATGAGCATTAGCAGGAATTTGTTCTAGTACTGCTTTTAATGCACTAGGTAAACCGCGCTGTGTTTTGAGCTGGGCTTTATAAGCATCGAGTGCGAGTTGAGTGGGTAGTTCGCCATAAAAGAGTAAATAGGCGACTTCTTCAAAGCTGCAGCTTTCGGCTAAATCTTTTACGTCGTAACCACAATAAGTTAAGCCCGAGCCTTCTTGACCTACCGTTGATAAGGACGTTTTTCCTGCCACTTGGCCACGTAAGCCCGCACCGGATAATGTTTTACTAGACATATTATTGGTCCTCTTGTTGATCGAATAATTGATCAATCTTTTGTTCGTAACCGTGATAGTCGAGCACATCGTAAAGTTCTTTACGGGTTTGCATAGTCTCAAGTACGGACTGTTGTGAGCCTTGTTGACGAATACTGTCATAGACAATTTCAGTGGCCCTACTCATAGCTCGGAAAGCGCTTAACGGATAAAGTGCCATGCGTACGCCAACGCTGGCTAACTCTTCAATAGTAAATAACGGCGTTTGGCCAAACTCGGTGATGTTGGCAAGTACTGGGGAATTTAGTTTTTCAGTAAAGCCTTGGTAAGCGTCGAGAGTGGTCAGTGCTTCAGCAAAAATGCTATCGGCGCCCGCCTCAATATAGGCTTGGGCCCTGTCTATCGCGGCGGCTTCGCCTTCATTGGCATAGGCATCGGTGCGTGCCATGATGACAAAACTGTCATCAGTGCGACCATCCGCGGCGGCCTTAATGCGGTCACACATTTCAGCTTGGCTGACTAAGGCTTTATTCGGTCGATGGCCGCAGCGCTTTGCTTGTACCTGATCTTCAATGTGACAAGCGGCTGCGCCAGCGCGTATCATTTCTTTAACGCTGCGTGACACCATGGCGGCAGCTCCCCAACCAGTATCGGCATCCACGAGTAAAGGCGTATTCGTAGTGGCAGTGATGCGACGAATATCTTCGCAAACGTCGGTGAGTGTTGTCATGCCGAGGTCGGGTAATCCATGAGAAGCATTGGCAACACCCGCGCCGGATAAATACAGGGCTTTAAAGCCTGCCCGTTCTGCTAGTAGAGCAGAGTAGGCATTAATGGTACCGATTATTTGCAGAGGGCTTTCCACTTCCATGGCAAGACGAAATCGTTGTCCTGCACTTGTTTGAGATTCTTCTGTCATTGTTATGCTCTCTATTCGAAGGGATTAAGTTTATCTGGGTTAATATGTAACTCTTTTATCGCTTGGGTAATACATTTTAAAGAGATAGATTTTTTTAGGTGTAAGCTATACAGAGCAGTAAAGGCAATATAGTTTGCGCTCACTTCAAAGTGATCACGTAAGTCTTCCCGCGACTCACTTAAGCCATAACCATCGGTTCCTAGTGCGATCATATCATCTGGCAGCCAGCGGGATAATCTTTCTGGCATGGCTTTAACATAATCAGATGCTGCGACAAATGGTCCAGTTTCTGTTTGCATTATTTGCTCGATGTAAGGCACTTGTGCGGTTTCCGTCGGGTGTAAACGATTCCAGCGCTCGCTATTAATCGCATCGCGATATAATTCGTTATAACTGGTGACGCTCCAAATGTCGGCGGCTACAGCATAAGTTTGTAATATTTCTGCTGCTTTTATGACTTCTGACATAATGGAACCGCTACCTAATAAATGTATTTTTTTATCTTCGGGCGTTGCGCGTTGGTAGCAATAGATGCCTCTTAGTATGCCTTCTTCGACACCTTCTGGCATCGCTGGCATAGCATAGTTTTCGTTGTATAAGGTGATGTAATAAAAAATATTTTCTTGTTGTTCATACATTCTATAAATGCCATCGCAAATAATGACGGCGACTTCGTAAGTAAATGCAGGGTCGTAACTTAATAAGTTGGGTACGGTACTGGCGACTATGTGGGAGTGGCCATCCTGATGCTGTAAGCCTTCGCCATTCAGTGTAGTTCTACCGGCGGTACCACCTAATAAAAAACCTTTGCAGAGCATATCGCCGCATGCCCAAATCATATCGCCGACACGTTGAAAGCCAAAAATAGAATAGAAAACATAAAAAGGAATCGTCGGTACGTCGTGTATGGAGTATGCAGTACCCGCCGCTAAAAATGAGGCCATGGCGCCAGTTTCACAAATACCTTCTTGTAATATTTGCCCATTGCTGGCTTCTTTGTAGTGGACTATTTGCCCTGCATCAACGGGATGGTAACGTTGTCCACAATGAGAATATATTCCCGCGCTAGGAAATAAGCCTTCCATGCCAAAGGTACGCGCTTCATCGGGGATAATAGGCACGATATATTTACCGATTTTTTTATCTTTTAATAAGTTGGATAACACGCGAACAAATCCCATGGTAGTGGAAATGGCGCGCTCATTAGAACCCTCAGTGATGGATTTGAATAGCGATAATTTTGGTGCTTGTAATGCCAAGTTACCCGCTTTTCTACTAGGTAAGTAGCCGCCTAATTGATGACGTTGTTTTTGTAGATATTGCACTTCTACACTATTTTTATTGGGAATATAAAATTCAGCATTTTTAATTTGTTCTTCGTCTAAAGGAATACCTAAGCGTTTAGCAATCGATAAGCGTTCCTCATCACTGAGTTGTTTTTTCTGATGAGCGGTATTTTGTCCTTCAGCAGTATTCCCCATGCCGTAACCTTTAATAGTTTTGACTAAAATGACGGTGGGTTTTCCTGTGGTTTTAGTTGCTTGATCAAAGGCCGCGTAAAGTTTGTTGTGATCGTGACCACCGCGTCGAATGCAGCGTATCTCTTCATCACTGAGGGTTTTCATTAGTTCCTCTAGTTTAGGGTTGTCACGTACCCAATGTTGTCGAACGTCTTTGCCGCTGGCAACGCTATACCATTGGTAATCGCCATCTACCGCTTGCTCCATGCGCTGCTGTAAAATACCGTGTTCATCTCGAGAAAATAAGCCATCCCATTCGCCGCTCCAAATCACCTTAATCACATTCCAGCAGGCGCCGCGAAAGCTACGTTCTAATTCTTGAATGATTTTTCCATTGCCTCTGACGGGGCCGTCTAGGCGTTGTAGATTGCAGTTAACAATAAGTACTAAATTATCGAGGTTTTCTCTAGCCGCCATATTGATGGTGCCGAGGACTTCGGGTTCATCGGACTCGCCATCACCGATGAATGTCCAGATTTTACCGCCGTTGGCGGGTTTTAAATCGCGGCTTTCTAGGTATTTACTAAACTTGGCAAGATAAATAGAGCTGGGTGTTGAAAGTCCCATAGAAGCCGTTGGCATTTGCCAAAAGTCAGGCATTCTACGCGGGTGAGGGTAAGAGCATAGTCCGCCCCCTGCTTGTAATTCGCGACGAAAGTTCTTAGCTTGCTCTATGCTAATACGCCCTTCTAATAAAGCTCGGGCATAAACGCCGGGGGAGGCATGGGCTTGTACATTAACAATGTCGCCACCGTAGACATCGCTCTGTTTACGGAAAAAATGATTAAAGCCAACTTCTAGCATGGTGGCTGCAGAAGCATAGGTGGCGATATGCCCGCCAACGCCTGTTCCGCTATCGTAGCCTTGCAGCACCATTGCCATCGCATTCCAGCGAATGATATTTTCAATCTTAGTTTCAAGGTCTATGTCGCCAGGGTAGGGCGGCTGAGAGTTGAGGCCAATCGTATTGCGATAGGGGGTATTGAGGGTGGCTTCTTCTAGGTTTATGCCAGCACCTAATAAGTAATCTTGAATACTACGCAATATATCCTTTGCCCGCAGTTCACCTTCTTGGGCTAGAATACTCGCCATTGATTCGAGCCATTCTTGCTTTTCAATATCAACATTTACCGGCTTTTGCATGGTCTGTACGCCATCTATCTTATTAGGAGATGACACTAATTATAGTGCTAGATACATATCAAAGCCTTGCTAATTCGTCTATAATTTACAGCTTAAAAGCTATTTAACATCAATTTTTCAGTATAAATTAGTAGATAATGCCAAAATTAAAATTAGATAAGACCGATTACGACATTTTACATCTTCTTCAAAATAATAGTCGTATCACTAATGCGGAGTTGTCCGAAAAGGTCAATTTGTCCCCTTCCCCCTGTATTCGCCGTGTGCGGCAGCTCGAAGAGGTGGGCGTTATCCAGCGTTATGTCACCTTAGTCGATGCGGAAGTCGTTGGTTTGCCCATTAGTGTGTTTGTTAATGTGCGACTAGAAAGCCAGAAAGGTGATAACTTGAAAGTTTTTGAGGCTGCAATCAATGCTTACCCTGAGGTAATGGAGTGCTACCTGATGACCGGAGACGCGGATTATTTGTTGCGCGTGGTGTTAAAGGATTTGAAAAGCTTTGAGCACTTCCTTAGGGATAAACTAACTATGATCCCCGGTGTGTCTAATATTCAGTCTAGTTTTGCACTTAAGCAGGTGCGCTATAAAACGGAATTACCTATGGTTCAGTTGCCAGCAGAGTAGAGCGCTAAGTTATTTTGTTTTCGGTTTGTTTCTAGTTTATATGGCGCGTTTTTAATAAAAACGATAAAAAGAAGAGCCGAAAAATGGTGTTATACCAAAAAGTAGCTATTCTTAAGTGGATATTTCAGTGATAGCGCGTAAAAGCATGAAAGTAATATAAGAAAAATGTGTCGTTAAGGTAACACTGCTGATTTTTTTTGGGTCGTATGCAACCTACTTTATCTTTTCTATATTTGTGTTGATTAAAAAAACATTATACTTTTCATTGCCTTACGTTTTTTTTAAGCGTTGGTACGCTTTATGCTATGTATGGGATAGCCTTAATCAATTATCGTTGATTGAGGTATATAAGAAAATTTTTAAATAATAAAACCCCTAAGGGAGAAAAATATGAAACGACTCTTAACTGCTGTTGGCGCTGCTGCGCTTATGACTACTTCGGCTTTTGCTGCTGCTGACTGTGAAAAAGGCGAAATTGTTATTAAATTCAGCCACGTAACAGCTGGTACAGGTCACCCAAAAGGTGAAGCTGCTACCGCCATTGCTGCTCGCATTAATAGCGAAATGAACGGTAAAGCTTGTATGCAAGTTTTCCCACGTTCACAGTTATTTAATGACAATAAGGTAATGGAAGCATTGCTTTTAGGTGATGTACAAGTTGCTGCTCCATCATTATCTAAATTTGAAGCTTATACTAAGAAATTTCGTTTATTCGATCTTCCTTTCTTGTTTGGTGATATGGCTGCTGTTGAGAAATTCACTAATGGTCCTAAAGGTCAAGAATTGCTAAATGCTATCGAAGATAAAGGCTATGTAGGTCTTTCTTATATCTTTAATGGTCTTAAAAGTTTTTCTGCTACTAAGCCGTTAATGGTTCCATCTGATGCGAAAGGTCTTAAGTTCCGTACGCAAACATCGGATGTTGCTGTTGCAATGATTGAAGCAATGGGTGCTAACGCGCAAAAATTAGCCTTTAAAGAAGTGTATGGTGCTTTGCAAACGGGTGTTGTTGATGGGCAAGAAAATACTTGGTCTAACATCTACAAGCAAAAATTCTTTGAAGTTCAAGATGGCGTAACAGAAACTAATCACCAATTATTAACTTACTTGGCGGTGACTTCTAAAGAATGGTTAAGCAGCCTTCCTGCAGATGTACGAACACAGTTTCTTACTATTTTTAAAGAAGAAACTAATAAAGCCAATGCACAATCTACTGCGATTAATGCTAAGTCTAAAGACGCAATCATTAAAGCAGGCGGTATTGTACGTACGTTGACTCCAGCTCAGCGTACTATTTGGGTTGATACCATGAAGCCAGTATGGGCTAAGTTTGCTGACGATATCGGTCAAGACGTTATTGATGCAGCGGTAGCCGCAGGTAAATAATTAAGTTGAGTTCATCTTAATTATATCGGTGAAGCCTGCCTAGGGTTGCCCCTAGGTAGGTTTTTCGTTAAGTGGGTTGTCATTATCCTAAAAAACGCAGTTGGATCACGAAAGTATGCACAAGTTATTGATGCGCCTAGCCAATGTCAAAAGCGTCTCATCACCAATATAGCCACAGGGAAGTGGCGTAGTAGAACAATGCAGGAGCAATTGTCGAAGGTGACTACGCGTTTTCGCTTACTTTGCTACAAGCAGCACTATGCACATCAATATCTTGCACATCTTTTTCGCGCCCAACTGCCGTTTCTAGGATTATTGTTTCTTTATGAGTACTAGTTGTTTCTTACAATTATTTTTTGGGAGTGGTCATGAGCAAAGCATCTACGTTCATTGATAAATTTGAAGAGAATTTCATCGCTATTATTTTAGCGCTAATGGTTTTTATTACTTTTTCACAAGTTATTGCCCGTTATGTCTTCCATTCAGGCTGGGGCGGTGCTTTGGAGTTAACACAAGTGTTATTTGCTTGGTTAATCCTTTTTGGCATGAGCTACGGCATTAAGACCGGCTCGCATTTGGGGGTCGATGCCTTAATTCGCACCTTTCCTAAACCCGTATTTCGATTTTTTGCATTATTTGGCGCATTTATGTGTATTGCTTACGGCATTACTCTATTTTCCGCTGAATGGATGACCCTTTTTGGTCTCGAGTCAAAAGGGGGTGCCTGGTATTATTTTTCTAAAATGTATCAGATTGGTATAGGCATGGAGGATATTAAGTTGCCGGGCTTCTTGCCTGACTTTATGCATGGTGGCGAACGTTTACCTCGTTGGGTAGCTTATCTTATTTTGCCTATTGGTCTGGTGCTATTTGTGTTTCGCTCTATTCAGGCTTTTATTGCTATTTGGAAGGGTGAGCGCGAATTGATTATAGCCACGCATGAAGCAGAAGAATTAGTCGAAGAAAATAAAAACGTGATTAAGGGGTAGACACTGTGGAATCTATAATTTTATTTTCGCTGGTCTTTGTATTTTTGTTTTTAGGTGTGCCAGTCGCCGTATCTCTAGGCTTTGCTAGTGTTTTAGTGATCGCTATTTTCTCGCATGACTCTGTCTCGTCAGTGGCGCTGCAGTTATATACGGCATCACAAAACTATACCTTGTTGGCAATCCCATTCTTTATTTTGGCATCATCCTTTATGTCTACTGGCGGTGTAGCGCGACGTATTATTCGTTTTGCAATTGCATCCGTAGGGCATGTGCGTGGTGGTTTAGCGATTGCCAGTGTATTTGCTTGCATGTTGTTTGCGGCTTTATCAGGTTCTTCACCTGCAACCGTTGTCGCTATCGGTAGTATTGCCATTGCCGGTATGATGAAGGCGGGTTATACCAAGTCATTTGCGGCGGGTGTTGTTGCCAATGCGGGTACTCTGGGTATTTTAATTCCTCCTTCGATTGTGATGGTAGTGTATGCAGCGGCCACTGATGTATCGGTCGGTCGTATGTTCTTGGCTGGGGTATTTCCAGGCTTGCTAGCGGGACTGATGTTGATGACGGCCATTTACATCAATGCACGTATTAAGGGTATGAAGAAGGAGCCTTTTGCGGGTTTCGCTGAGATTTCAGCGGCTGCAGGTTCAGCTTCTTGGGGTTTATTCCTTATTGCTATCATTCTTGGGGGTATCTACGGTGGTGTATTTACACCGACAGAGGCTGCTGCGGTTGCTGCGGTTTATTCATTCCTAATTGCCGTGTTTATTTATCGTGACATGGGCCCTCTAAAAGAGGTTAGCTGGCGTGATGAAGAGGAAAGCCTAGGGGCTGCAGCTGGCCGAAATGCGCTGTTAACAGGGAAGAATTTCTTTGCTGCTTTTTATCATGATGAAACACGTCAAGTGATGGTTGATTCAGCAAAGACAACATTAATGTTGATGTTCGTTATTGTTAATGCCTTAGTATTTGCGCATGTGCTGACTTCTGAAAATATTCCTCAGTACGTTACGAGCTTGATGCTGGATGCGGGTTTCAATTGGTTTACTTTCCTGATCGCCGTTAACCTGATCTTACTATTAGGTGGGCAGTTTATGGAGCCTTCAGGTTTGCTATTAATTGTTGCGCCAGTGGTATTCCCTATCGCTATCGAACTAGGTATTGACCCCATTCACTTAGGTGTGATCATGGTGGTGAACATGGAGATTGGTATGGTGACACCGCCGATTGGGCTCAATTTGTTCGTGACATCAGCCATTACGGGTATGAGTATGGTTGAAGTGATAAAGGCGGCAATGCCATTTGTTTGCGTGATGTTTATTTTCTTGATCTTGATTACCTATATTCCTGCGATCTCCACTTGGTTACCAATAACCTTGATGGGGCCAGAAATTATTACTCATTAAATGTTCTGTGTTGTAAAAGGGTAGCTTTGGCTACCCTTTTTTTTCTTTAATTTTTCAAATTTATAATAATAATAGTGAGGTGCCAGCATGTTAAATTTTACTCATCGTATTAATATATTTCCTAAACTACTTATTAGTGTTTTGTGTGTTGTAGCTATTCCCTTATCAGGTATTTGGTATGTGAATAGTGTTAAGTACCACGATGAAATACAAAGTAACTTACGCCATCAATTGTCGCAATCGGGGGACCTGTTAACAGAGAAAATTAATGGTTGGACGAATGTTAATTTTCGTCTGTTGCAATATAGCGCCAAACTTAGTGATATCGCTTCTATGGATGAAGATCTTCAAACGCCCATTTTAAAAAATATATTGGAAACTTATGAGTGGACATATTTGGTTTTTTCTGTCGGCGCTGATGGCTATAAGGTAGCTCGTAGTGACGATAAAGGCATTTTAAAACCCGACGGCAGTAAAGCTTTTTTTCGCGGCGATAGAGCCTATTTTCAACAAGTAATGACAGGTAAGAAATTCGGCCAACAGGTGCTGTTAAGCCGTACTTTAGGGAAGCCAGTATTTGTTTTGTGTTCAGCTATTCGGCGAGTGACTATTGCGGGTGCTCTTTGTATAGGCATGACCTTGGAAAGCATATCTACATTGGTGACGCAGTTAGAGTTAGGTGAGACGGGCTACGCTATATTACTTGATTCTAACAATAAGGTTATTGCTCATGGCCAGCCGGGTGTATTGCAAGAAAATTTGAAAGATTTTTCAGCTCATCCCATGGTTCGATTGGGTAGGTTCAAATATACAGAATATGAAACTGGAGGTGTCAGGAAAGTGGGTTATCGCGCAGAAACAAGCGCAGGCTGGAGTTTGATTGTGGAGCAAAACTACGACGAAGTATTTGCACCGCTAAAAGTCGCCCAGCAGCAAGCCTTGATTTTTCTGGCAATGACTATTTTTGTGAGTGTGTTGGTGGCTTACTTTATCTCTATGCGCATCGCTAAACCGATTAAGCATTTAACTGAAATTGCAGAGGGTATTAGCAGGGGTAAATTTAGTGGTGAAAATATTGTGGAAGATCAGCGTGGCGATGAAATTGGTTCTTTGGCTAGGGCCATTGAGCGTATGGCGAGGAGTATTCAGATTGCATTTCGTAAGCTGAAAGAGAAAGAGTAATTATTTTTTCTACTTTAAAATTAATTGCCCTTTGAAAGCGTGATTGATACAGTGTGTCTCATGATTAAAAAGACCGATAATTTCCTCGATGCAATGCATGATGTGCAACCCCTCAATCACGAAAAGCGGGTGTCACTCGGCAGTCGCGCTATTGATCGAGAGACAATAAATATTCGTCAGCAAGCGGCACAGTCCGAGTTGCCTATATCGGTTGATCCCTTAGATAATGCAGAAATTCAGCTGTTGCAAGCAACCGCTGAATTGGCTTTTCAGCGGCCGGGTGTTCAGCATGGAGTGTATAAAAAATTACGTTTAGGTAAATACGTGCTAGAAGCTAGGCTAGATCTGCATAATATGACGGTAGCGCAGGCGAGAACAACACTCTATGAGTTTGTGCACGATTGCATTAGCCACGATATACGCTGTGCTTTAATTACTCACGGTAAGGGTGAAGGGCGGGCTACACCGGCAGTATTAAAAAGTAATGTAGCGCACTGGCTGCCACAAATTGAGTCGGTACTAGCCTTCCATTCTGCGCAAAAACGTCACGGTGGTTCAGGTGCGACTTATCTATTGTTGAAAAAAAGTGAGCGACAGCGGCAGGATGATTTGTCAACGCTTCAAAACAGCTAGGGGGCAACGAGGTATTAAGTGGTTAGGGTCAAATCGTTAAATTTTTTGGCTGAAATCAAATTCCCATCTCTTCTCTCATTTTTTTCATTCGCTCTAAATTTTCTGCTTTACTTAAAGGCTCTGCATTTTTATGGGGTAGCCCTAGCGGAATAATTTCGACGAGCTCTTCACCGTTTATCACCTGCTGATATAGCTTTTCGTAGTGAGACTTAAAAACAGGGAAAACATTTTTTTCGCTATTGTTGGCCATGAAAAACCAATCAGTTTTTTGTCCTGCATAATAAACGGCAGGATGACTCCACTGTGCATTAATTTTTGGGGAGCGTGCATTGCAAGCTTCTCTATAAGCGCTGTGTACATCTGGCAGCGATGTGCTATTGCCCACGTCCATGCACGTGCGAATCACTCGGCTAATGGTGGGTAAATAGTCGGATTCTTTAATCAGGCGATGCACGCCCTGCAATATAATTGCTGGAGTAAATTGGGATAGGCTTTCCATCCATAATCGCTTGGCCGAATTGAGCGCGTCTATTTCACTGTAGGCACTAAAATATAAGTGATTATAATTCAGGCGCAGTAATTCAAAACTTTGATTGATGCCATCAACCAATTGTTCTTTATCGGCGGCTGATAACGTGCCTTTATGAGGCCCAGCTTCTGTCACTAAGTTGTTCTGCGACTGTGCGATCTTTTGTGCGACCTGATCCAGAAGGGGATTGCTGTTTTTCATAATGTTGTTTCCACTGATGTTTTATGTGGCGTAAAAAAATATTATCCCAGCTATGCATGGGCTGGGCGCGATTAGTCCAGTAGAGAATAAACTCAGCCACTTGTTGACGAATAAAGTCTGGGTTAATGCCTGATTGAGTGCCTAGAACTTCTAAACAGTCAGCCGATGGTTGCCATTGCGGAGTAATTAATTGAGGGTGAGGATTGCGGCTAACCCCTGCCTGTACAAAGCGCCACTGCTGTATGATATGTTCGGCAAATAACGTTCCCCATTCTGAATGAATGGCATTTTTTTCTATCCATTTATGTACAAATTCAGGTACACATTCATCAATAAACGCTGGGTCGATACCTTGGCTGTTGGCAAGGTAAGTTAATGTGTGGGTGTCAGGTTGCCACTCGGGCGCGATGGCTGTGCTTTTCTTTTTATCTAAAAAAGGTGCGTCTTGTTTTTCCCAATCCTCTTTTAGCCATGAGAAGAATGGCATATCCCAGTTACTATTAATCGCCCCAGAACTTTTATGATAAAGACCGAAACGCTGCAGTGATTTTTGTACAAAGGTGTCTGGAATACCTTCGCGAATGATCTGACGTTGTAGCTCGTCACTGGCTTGCCAGTGGCTGGGTAAGGCTGAGGCATTATTGGTTTTGGCAACATGGTGTGTCCACTGGCGTTTCAAGTGCTGAACAAACTTTGTGCCCCAGGTACGCTGGCTTTCGCCACGCTCACGCCAATAATGAACAAACTCTGGTAACTGTTCCCGAATAAAATGCTCAGGAATATTGAGTTGACTTAATATCGCAAGTGTATCTCTATCGGGCCGCCAATTGGAGGGTAGTAATGTAGCCCCTTGAGTTGTTTTTCTATGGAAGTTATTTGCTTTGCTAGCTCTTTCGGCTTGCTGAGGAGGGGCGGTGACATCTTCAATTGCCTGTTGGTTGAAGGCGAATTTAAGTTGTTTGCTCTGCTCATAAGGCGCTGATAAGAGCAGGATGATACCTAAATCGCGCAAACGTTGACTGATTCTCTGGATGTCTAAATCATCCCAAAAAGGTAGATGTTTACTAAGCTTTGTGTTTGAAAATTCATGCCAGAGATAGCCACGACTAGTTTTCCCGGGTTGATATTGGCTTAGCTCATCCAGCCGGGATAGCAGCACGGCTTCCTCTAGCCCAATCGTGGCAGCTAAAGAGGGGAATACAAGTAAAGGTCTTTCGGGAATAAGTGATGACATGTATACAGTCTACCATTACCTACAGAATAGGGTAATGGTAGAACTGCTAATATGTTGGCCACTGTATAATAGCCTAGGAAAATAGCATAGGCGCTCTGTGCGTGTTAGTGTGTCAATTATTTTATGACTGTGTCGCGGTTGTTTTTTTTCTGGCCTGCGGGGTTCATTGATAGGGGGTTAGTAATGACAATAAAAGCGTATATAAGAGTGTTGGTTAGCGTAATAGCGATCAGTTTGAGTGCTTATGTGTCAGCGGGTTGGTTCGATAAACTGGCGGAGTTGGTGGGAAATAATGTATCTTCTGAGGATGTTTCCTCTGTAGGTAAGGCCGTCAGTAAGCAGGCTTTATCTACTGAGGATATTAGCGGTGCATTTAAGCAAGCACTGGAGTTAGGTAGTCAGCGTGTGGTTGATCAGCTGGGCAAAGCCGATGGCTTTAATAATGACTCGCTTATTCATATTCCTCTGCCGGAACAAATGCAGACGGTGAAAAAATGGTTAGATAAGGTCGGTATGGGAGGCAGCTTAGATAGCCTAGAGTTAAGTTTAAATCGCGCGGCTGAAAATGCGGTTCCAAAAGCCAAAGCATTATTTGAGCAGACAATAAAACAAATGACATTTGACGATGTTAAGTCCATTTATAATGGCAGTGATGATGCCGCTACGCGTTATTTTCAAGCGAAAATGACGCCAGCATTAAGCACTGAAATGCAGCCTGTGGTGCAGCAAAGTTTGTCTGAAGTGGGTGCGGTTAAATTGTATGATGATGTGATGGGAGACTATCAGTCGATTCCATTTGTGCCTGACATTAAAGCGGATTTAGTTGACCATGTGGTAAAGGGTGGCTTAAATGGGATCTTCCATTATTTAGCCAAAGAAGAAGCGGAGATTCGTCAAAATCCCATTAGACGCACCACTGAATTATTAAAAAAAGTGTTTGGCGCCAAATAGACATAGATTAATCAGACACTCCTTAAGAGGGAAATACAATGAAGCTGAAAGCACTCGTGTACGTATTGCTGGCTTGTTTATTAATGGTGGTGTCGTTTGGTAGTTTAAGCGAAGCTGTAGAGCCTTCTATTGCGCAGTTATTTGTTCGTGGTGAGGCGCAATTAATGGTGCCTCCAGATCAGGTGTCTGCGGTACTAGGTATTACCACAGAAGCCCCCAGCGCTAAAAAGGCAATAACGGAAAACAGCAAAAAAATGCAGTCTGTTTTTCGGTCATTGACGAAGTTAGGGCTTACAGAGGAAAATTATAAAACGCAAAATTTTTATGTTCAGCCCGTGTGGTCATCACGGCCAAAAGGTGCGAATAGTAGCTGGAAAGCAAAAATCATCGCTTATCGAGTGAATAATAGTATACGTCTGACGACTCAAGTATTAGATAACATCGGTGATGTTATTGCAGCGACTACGGCGGCTGGCGCTAATCAGGTAAGTTCTATCAGTTTTAGTTTGTCGGACGAGCGTCAATACCGGAGCCAGGCGATCACTCAAGCAATGGCGAATGCGAAAATTGACGCGCAAACGTTGGCATCTGCTAGTGGTGATAAAATCAAGCGTACGATGTCTTTGCATCTTGATAATGCCTCGGCTTCCCGTGTGAAAGTACAGGCGCCTATGGAGGCACGTCGTTTGATGACCGATCAATCTGCCTTTTCTCCGCCGCCGATTAGTTCGGGAGATATTATGGTTAGGGCATCGGTCTCAGTTGTTTATGAATTAGAGTAGTGATCTAATTTATAGTCATAAATAATAGTGTGTATGGAAAAAGTATGAATGATAACGACAATGATAACGATAATACTGTGTTTGGTTTACATGCGGTACAGGCATTAATTGACGGTTCTCCCCAGCGCATCCAGCAGTTGTTTTTATTGCAAGGTCGCAATGATAAACGCTTGCAATCTATCCGTGCAATTGCGGAAAAAAATACAATAACGGTAAGTGTTGTTGAGCGTGAAAAGTTGGATAAGATGGTGGACGGCAATCATCAGGGCGTTATCGCTATCACCACTAAGTTGACTGAAGTTTATGATGAGGCGTATTTAAAAAGCCGTCTATTAAAGTTGGTAGAAGAGGATATTACACCGTTAATTTTGGTGTTAGATGGCGTGACCGATCCGCATAATTTAGGCGCGTGTTTGCGCTCTGCAGAAGCCGCTGGGGTGCAGTTTGTTATTGTACCAAAAGATAATGCAGCGTCTTTAAATGCCACTGCAATAAAGGTGGCTTGTGGTGCAGCGGAAGTGCTGCCTTTGGTTCGGGTCACAAATTTAGTACGCACCTTAACGTGGTTGCAGTCTCAGGGTGTTTGGCTGGTCGGCGCTGCAGGTGAGGCAGAACAGAATCATTATGAGATGGACTTAACAGGTTCCTTGGCTATTGTGATGGGAGCGGAGGGTAAAGGTTTACGGCGTTTAACTCGTGAACGTTGTGATGCGTTAATTCGCATTCCCATGCTCGGACAGGTTAGCAGTTTAAACGTTTCTGTGGCGACGGGGATTTGTTTGTTCGAAGCCTTGCGGCAAAGAAAGTTGGATGCTTAGTGTGGGTAAAAGAGGGGGCGATTCTTACTATTTACCCAAAAACGTTAACGAAAGAATCTTAAGTGATTTTTTACGCTCAGATTCGGTTAATGTTTCTACGAGGTCAACAATAGCTTGAGTGGATTTTCGTAAGCGTTTGACTTTATATTTAGCCGATTTTTCTGCAATAGCGAGGTTAATGGGGTCGCCAGTACCTTGTAATAACCAATCAATAGAAACGCCAAATTCTTCGGCCATGTTTAACGCCATTGCCATGCGCGGCAGCTTTTCGCCGTTGCGGTAGCTCCATATCATCACTTCGCTAACGCCTAGCAGTTTGCCTAGCGCTTTCTGGGTGCTTTCGACCCCCGATAAGGCGACGGCTTGGGTAAAGCGTGCTGCAAACTTTGGATGTTTCATGGGCTACAATGTACCCACAAGTTATTTAATTTGCAGCTACTTGATTTGATGTCTGTAAGTTAGGTTTTAGTTGAAGGGTATGGTGGCACGTTTTACCGCATTTGTGTAGGGGTGGGCGACTGAAAACGGTAAGGGAGAGTTGGAGCTTAAGGAGGAGGAAACCATTCGCTCACTGTTCGGCGGAGTGAATGGCTTGTCGCTTTGTTCTAACTGGCGCTAATAAGCCGCTTGATAGATCGTTAAAGCGTCAGCTTCGGTGACTTCGCGAGGGTTATTCATTAATAAGCGTTGTTGCTTCATGGCATCACTGGCTAGCATGGCTAGGTCAGCCTCAGGGACTTTCATGTCTTTTAAGGTGTTAGGTAGTCCTAGGTCAACAATGAGTTTTTCTATATGCGCAATCAGGGCTTCGGTAACCGTTTCAGCATCGCCTTCGACAGGATGTCCCATGATGACGGGGGCAAGCTCGGCATATAATACTTTTGCTTCCTTGGCATTGAAGCGCATAACGTAAGGTAGGACCAAGGAATTACTAAGGCCGTGGGGGATATGGTAATGTCCGCCAAGAGGGTAGGCCAGAGCATGAACCGCTGCAACGGGTGCATTCGCAAAGGCTTGGCCTGCTAAGCAAGCGCCTAATAGCATGGCTTGTCGTGCTTCGACGTTGCTGCCTTCGTGAGTGGCCGTCATAATGTTCGCACTTAACAGCTCTAATGCTTGTTTGGCAAGCATGTCAGCATAGGCGTTTTTCAGTCTTGCGCTGGTATAGGCTTCAATCGCGTGTACCATCGCGTCTACCCCAGTGGCAGCAGTAATATGCGCGGGTAAGCCTACAGTCAATTCAGCATCCAATAATGCCACATCAGGGTAAAGCTGTGTCGCTACAACCCCAGCCTTCGTGGTCTCGCCAGTGGTGACAATCGCCACTGCAGTAACTTCCGATCCCGTACCCGCTGTTGTGGGAATAAGAATAAGAGGCAGGCGTTGGCCTTTGGCATTGCCTACACCGTAAATGTCTTCAAGGCTCTCACCTGATCTCGCCATCAATGCGATGAGTTTAGCGGTATCCATTGAGCTGCCGCCACCGAAACCAATGACGCCATCGTTATCGCCTTGTTTTAGTACTTCTAGTGCAGCGTAAATAATGGCCTCAGGAGGGTCGGCTACTACTTCGGTAAAACTACTATAGGCCATTTCGCCCGTTTGAAGTGCCGCTTCTAGTTTTGCCATAAGGCCAACATTGACAATGCCTTGGTCGGTGACTACCAGGGGTTTGCTCATGTGTTGTTGTCGGCAAATGTCGGCAATATTTTTTAAAGCGCCAGATTCGTTAATGATGGATTTGGTCGTATTGAAAACAAAAGGTTTCATGCTGGGTGTTACCTCTGGGAATAAGGAGAGAGTTCTTGCGGTTAAATAAGTGCTTGCTACTATACGAGAATAATAGTGAAATTTACATCAATGCTTGGGCGATGAGGTAATATTTCACTGTAGCGCTGTATTTCTAATTTTCATGTTGATTTTGGCGCCACAAGTGATGGTGTTATAGCGGCTGGATAGCGCATGGCTTAATGAGGTGTTCCCCAATGAAAGATGGTTGCGGGAATGAGTTTAGCGAACCATTCTCGACATTAGTGTCCCCGACCTTTACTTATCTTAGGGCTTATCTGCTTTTTTGTTGAATCCCTTGTGCAAATACTCTACAATTCGCGCCCCTCTTTTACACATTCATTTGTGTGGGGGCTTTATGAAGGCTGATACATTCTAAAATGATCGGCTTGATTCCTTGCTTTACCTATTGTTTGACTGCTCTTTATTAGTAGATTGTCAGATCAACAATAGGGAAGCATTAACCCGTAAGGAAAAGAATATGCGTCATTACGAAATAATATTCCTTGTTCACCCAGATCAGAGTGAACAGGTGACTGGCATGGTTGAACGTTATACCGCGTCAATTAATGAAGACGGTGGTCAAGTTCACCGTCTAGAAGACTGGGGTCGTCGTCACCTCGCCTACTCGATTAATAAAATCCACAAAGCGCACTACATTTTGATGAATGTTGAATGTAGTAATAGCGTATTAGAAGAATTAACGACGACTTTCCGTTATAACGATGCCGTTTTGCGCCATATGGTTATTCGTACGGATGAAGCGGTTGTTGAAGAATCATTCATCATGAAGGCAGAAAATGAAGGCCGTGAGCGTCGTACACGTCGTGATGAGCGTTCTGAGCAAACTTCAGCACCAAAAACAGAAACATCAGTAAAAGTAGAAGCGCCAGCACCAGCGCCTGCAGCTACTGATACAGCAGGGGAGCAAAAATAGTATGTCTCGTTTTTTTCGTCGTCGTAAATTTTGTCGTTTTACTGCTGAAGGCACTAAACAAATCGATTATAAAGATTTGGAAACCTTAAAAGCGTATATTTCTGAAACAGGTAAGATCGTGCCTAGCCGTATTACGGGTACTAAAGCGAAGTATCAGCGTCAGCTATCCACTGCTATTAAGCGTGCGCGTTACTTGGCGTTAGTTCCTTATACGGATGCTCACGACAGATAATTTGTTATGCATGCCCTAGCTGAATTTATTATGCGTGGGCGTTTGCAAGCGGGTACGGTTGCTGTATTAGGGTACCTTATCCCTTTGTTGGCGCCTGCTGCCGTTGCGCTAGTGACTTTGCGCAAAGGTGCTGCTGAAGGCAGCATGATGGTATTGTTTGGTTTGTCTCCAGCGCTATTATCTCTAGTGTTGGGTGACGGTAGCTCGGTAGTGGTATGGATTACATGGCTGTCATTAATGGTAGTGTATGTCCCCGCATTAATACTACGGTCGACAATTTCATTGTCCATGATGGTCATGAGCGCCATGATGACTGCCGCTGCGGTAACATTAGCAGTATTACTATTTGCTCCTGATTCAGTCACTAAGTTAGTTGATTCATTGGTGGGTCAGTTGATGGTGTTGGAAGGTGGTGAGTTAGGCGATAGCCAAGAGCCATTAAGTACGCTGGTTAGTCAGTCTGGTGTGTCCGGTATGATTGGCTATGTATTGGCATTTAATAGCGTTGTTGGTGTGTTATTGGGGCGTTGGTTGCAGAGCTTAGTCGTTAATCCTGGTGGTTTTGGTAGCGAATTTCGAGAGTTGCGTCTGAGTGTCGGTGTCGCAACACTCTGCTTTTTAGCTAGTGTGTTATTGCGTTATCAGGGTGATGAGTATTGGTGGTGGTCGAATATATTTGCCATTCCATTGGTGCTGGTTGCGATTGCGGTCGCCCATGATGTGGCTAAGTGTAAGCAGTTGGCAATGCCATGGTTGATATTGTTTTATTTTTCGGCATTGATATTTATGCCAATGATTATGTGTGTCGGCTTTATCGATACATGGATAAATTTTCGTAATCGTTTGCGACAGCAGTGATTACATAAAAGTGCATCTCTAGCGATCAGATAATCCTTAGAGCTGTGCATAAAAGATGACATAAAAGAGGATTGCGAGATGGAAGTTATTCTGCTCGAGAAAGTGGGTAAATTAGGCAGTATCGGTGACAAAGTCGCCGTTAAATCTGGATTTGGTCGTAACTATTTAATCCCTCAGGGCAAAGCATTGTCGGCAACGGCAGCGAATGTGGTTGAATTTGAATCACGTCGTGCTGAACTTGAAGCCGCGGCAGTTGAAGGTAAAACCGAAGCTTTAGCGCGTGCGGATAAGTTGGCTGAGTTAACCGTCACTATCGAAGCGAATGCTGGCGAAGAAGGTAAGCTATTCGGTTCTATCGGTGCGCGTGATTTAGCTGATGCGATTACTGCTGCGGGTGCTGAAGTATCAAAATCAGAAGTGCGTTTACCTGAAGGTGCTTTACGTGATGTAGGCGAATATGAAATTAATATTCAGCTTCACAGTGAAGTGACTCAGCCAGTTAAAGTGAATGTAGTGGCGGAATAAGCGCCGCAGAATAAGAGCCGCAGAATAAGCTTTGTGAGTAGAAGCGATTAAATAATCTTTGGGTTTTTTAATCGAATGTCATCACAAATGTTAAGAAAAAGGCACTCCTGGCTTTATGCTAGTGGTGCCTTTTTTGTGTCTGTTGTATCATCACTCTCCTGCAATGAAGCATCACTATTAATCATCAACAATAACGATACCTACTATGTACCCACAGGAAATGCTAGCCGCTGACGATATGCCGCACACGGAATACCAAGAAGTGGCCTCCTCTATCCAGCCTTTACCGCATTCCCCCGAAGCGGAACAGGCAGTATTGGGAGGCTTGATGTTGGCGAATAATTACTTTGATGCGGTGGCGGAAGCGTTGAAAGGCTCGGACTTTTTTAACGAGCCTCACCGCCAAATATTTAAAGCGATCGGCAGTCTTGCTGAAGCTGAGCAGCCTTTCGATATTATTACGCTATCTGAAGAACTGGCGCGTCATGATGAGCTAGAGCGTATCGGTGGTATCGCTTATCTATCTGAAGTAGCAAAAAACACCCCCAGTGCAGCCAATATCACTGCTTATGCGCGTATTGTGCGCGAGCATGCGACTATCCGTCAACTGATCAGTGTGGCTAATGAAATTTCTCGTTTGGGCTATGATTCTGCAGGACTGGACGCCAGTGACTTATTACAGTTAGCCGAAAAACGTGTGTTAGAAATTGCGGAGGGTCGCCCGAAAGAGGGTGGGCTTGAGGCAATGGAAGGCTTGTTAAAAAGTACCGTTGAGCGTATTGACGCTTTATTTCGTTCAAAGGCGGATATCACCGGATTAAGTAGTGGGTTGACAGAGCTGGACCAGCGAACGTCTGGTTGGCAGGGTGGCGAGCTAATTATCTTGGCCGCGCGGCCGTCGATGGGTAAAACTGCATTGGCGTTAAACTTTGTCGAGTCGGCTATTTTTACGCAAACCAAGCCCGTGCTGGTTTTCAGTATGGAAATGCCGTCCGAATCACTGATTATGCGCATGATTTCTTCCGTGGGGCGTATCGATCAAACCAAAATTCGTAATGGACAATTAACCGAAGAAGATTGGCCAAAGTTGTCATCTGCCGTACAAAAAATGAAAGGCGCCCCGTTATTTATTGATGATACTGCAGCCTTAACGCCACAAGATATGCGTGCGCGTATCCGGCGCACCACACGAGAGCATGGTGCGCCGGGTTTAATCATGGTGGATTATTTGCAGCTCATGCAGGTGGCCGGTGCCAGCGAAGGTCGTACCCAAGAAATTTCAGAAATTTCGCGTTCACTAAAAGCCTTGGCAAAAGAATATAACTGTCCTGTTATTGCCTTGTCACAGCTTAATCGTGGCGTAGAACAGCGCCCAAATAAGCGCCCAATGAATTCAGATCTACGTGAATCGGGTGCCATTGAGCAAGATGCGGATGTGATCTTATTTATTTATCGCGATGATTATTACAATGAAGATAGCCCAGAAAAAGGCATCGCAGAATTAATTTTAGGTAAGCAACGTAACGG
>JBLHJR010000031.1:0-33623 GCA_047619205.1 Candidatus Endobugula sp.
AGAAAAGTAGGGTCAGATACAACTTTCACGGATACTTTTTGGCCTTCCCATCTTAGCCGGCTTCACGCGTCGACCATATAATGCTTCAACTTCATCCCGAAATCGCTCACTGCCTAAAGCAAGACCTTTATTCAAAGCCTCTCTAACATCAGAGAGCAATTCTCCATCAATATGAGAAGAAAACAATTCACGATAACATTGATGGCGATCATCAGCCGTTTTCCCCAATGATACATATTCCTCATGGGGGGTACATAATAATGACTCAACACCTAACGCATTACATCGGTAACTCGACCATATGTAGTCGGCAGGATCATTAACCATACTTGCGCGCACTGGATTTAATTCAATATAACGGTAACAAATTAACAAATAGTTTTCTGTATCCACGGCACTAGATTTATAACGGCCTTCCCATAATGTACCCGAACGCTGGTAAGTAAAGTTGAAGTATTGTACGTAACGACGTCCCAAGGCTTGCATCATTAAAGAAATGCCGTCATCTGTTGAAGGCGTTGCTAATAAATGCACATGATTTGTCATAAAAACCCACGCATGGATATCGACCTTAAACTTAATGGAATATTCACACAACCAATGCGCATAAGCTGCAAAATCTTGATCATCTGCAAAACAAATACTGCGATTATTACCACGCTGAATAATGTGCTGAGGAAGACCCGATGGGCAAAAACGAGGAAGACGTGCCATAGTTATGTCCCTATAACTGTAGAATTAGAGGCTAGCGTAACAAAAAGACCTTAAAAAAAGCTAGCCAAAAAACGAAAATATTGGAATAAATAAGGAAAGTTGTATCTGACCCCACTTATCTGACCCCACTTATCCCAATCATTTTTTCCATTTAATATTACACCCCATACTCGGGTATTGCTCAGCTGTTAACTCTGAGCCATTCAACAGAGAGTCCATCGCAGCGCGAAGATCGCTACCCGTCACACGCTCACCATTACCCGGCCTAGCGCCATCCATTTGCCCACGATAAACACAGAGCAAGTCCTTATCAAATAAATAGAAGTCAGGGGTACAGGCGGCGGCATACGCTTTTGCTATCGATTGACTCTCATCGTAGAGGTAAGGTAATGGCAAGTCTCGCTGCTTCGCTAAGTTCGCCATTCTACTTGGCCCATCCTCCGGGAATAGACATTCAACGATATAAAGGAACAACAATAAAGTGAGATATTTTTTTGTCTGGCTAGGCGCTCACAAGTTTTTCATTACTTGAACACAAGTAAGAGGTTGATATCAGCTAAGCGCTAAAAATTACTTTTTTCTATGTCTAATGGTATTTATTATTTGCGATATGGGGTCAAGTTCGGAACATAAAAGGTCGTCAATAATCATTGCAGGCATTAATACTGTCAGAACTTATTGCCACCAACAAACCAGTGAGTTAGGTTTTATCTTTCGCCATTAAATCAGGCCATGCTGCCTTTATGTAGACCAACATTGACCATAGCGTTAATGTTGCAGCTAGATATAGCAGTACATAACCTATAGAACTTAGGAAGGTAGGGTCTAGGGGGTTCTCAAATAGAAATACGGCTATCGCGGCCATTTGCGCAGTAGTTTTGAATTTACCGATAATGGATACAGCAATACTGGCTCTTTTACCTAGCTCTGCCATCCACTCTCGTAACGCAGATATCACAATCTCGCGACTGATGATAACAATAGCAGGAATAGCGAACCAAGGGGTCGCATGCACCTCCACTAGCAGTACCAAAGCAGCAGATACCATCAACTTGTCCGCTACAGGGTCTAAAAAGGCTCCGAATGCGGTCATTTGATCGTACTTTCTAGCTACCCAGCCATCTAGCCAGTCGGTGACGGCGGCTAAACAAAAAATGCCCGATGCTAATGGGTATCGCCAATCGTAAGGAAGATAAAAAATCACCACAATGAGCGGTATTAACAAGATACGCAATAAGGTCAGTTGGTTAGCTAGATTCATACTTGACTCAAGACCTTTACACAGATTGACATGATTTATACGGGGTTTGTATTGTTACTCTGAACAGTACAGATTAGAGCTGCATAGATGCCATTACCGAAGAGCGAAAAACCGTCAAACTCATTAACCGCAATCAACAGTAAAAATTCAAATTATTTTTCTATCAATACTACCTGATCAAATACAATACCGGCCCAACCATAGCACATAAATGTACGAATATTTGCATGATCGTGAGCTTCAGGATTAGCCAATACAGCTTTGCGATAATAATCGCCAAAGCACTGTAAGGTTTGCTCCTCGGTAAGCTTATTTAACTGGGCAAATGCAAAAATACGACAAGAACCCTCATTAATAGAGGATTCATTAAGCACCTTATTTTCACCTAGGCCATTAGAAAAGCTGCTGGGCGTATAATGATAAGTCGCATTAATAACGTCAATTACCTCCGCGAACTCTACGCTGGAGGGGTTTTGAGATAATTTAGATAATAGCTGACTTTTTGTTTGAGACATAAAATTTTCGTGCAGAATGGACTTAAATGGTCGGAGTGGCCGGATTTGAACCGACGACCACCACACCCCCAGTGTGGTGCGCTACCAGGCTGCGCTACACTCCGAATATCACCTTGATACCGAGGGCGCATAATACCCTAGGAGGCTGTCCGAGAATAGGGGCCGTAGCGAGGGATAGCGGTTTTGAATCAGATTTTTTCATGAATTGAGGAGAATAGTGGTTCTATGCAACGAAAACGATCGGAAAAATGGGCCGAAATAGTTTTTCCGCAGCAGGTTCTCTATTCTCGGACAGCCTCCTAGATACTTGTTATTTCAAGTGATAACGCTAGAAATATTCGTGTTGCTCTCGAAAGAACACTTAGAAAGTGCACGGCATTTAAGGGTTGAAAATAACGTGGGTTATGGGGAGGAGTAAAGCTATCTATAACGCAGATGGTTCGACAACTGAACGGGAGTCACTGTAGAAGAGAGCTAGGTAAACTACACTATGCTTTTGTTAGCAGTTTTAGCACATCTTCTAATTCATTAATCATCTTTTCTATAAGAAAATCAAATGAAGCTTCAGTTTCTAGGCTCTCGGTTCCATTATCCATTTGCTGGCGAGCGCCACTAATGGTAAAACCTTGCTCGTATAATAAACCGCGAATTTCACGAATCATGAGTACGTCTTGTCGTTGATAATAACGACGATTACCTCGACGTTTGACGGGTTTCAGCTGGGGAAATTCCTGCTCCCAATAACGGAGGACATGGGGCTTTACCGCACACAGTTCACTAACTTCACCTATAGTAAAGTAGCGTTTGCCTGGTATAACGGGAAGTTCGTCGTTATTCGTTGGTTCCAGCATGTGCCTCTACTCTAGCCTTGAGTTTTTGTCCTGGTCGAAACGTCACTACCCGGCGAGCCGATATAGGGATTTCTTCACCCGTCTTAGGATTGCGTCCTGGACGTTGTTTTTTATCACGAAGATCAAAGTTGCCAAAACCCGACAATTTCACCTGCTCATTAGCTTCTAGTGAATTGCGAATTTCCTCAAAAAACATCTCGACCAGCTCTTTCGCCTCACGCTTGTTAAAGCCGAGTTCTTCATAGAGTTTTTCTGCCAATTCTGCCTTTGTTAGCGCTCCGTTCAACATGACTATCCCCGATTATTAGCAGCCTAGCTTTATTATTGTTAGCTTGACCTTACTACTGACACAAAGAAATAGGGGATTTGAACTACAGTAGAGCCGTTAATTAACATAGATTAGTTAGTGTAAGCACTAACGTAGCTCTGCATTAAACGTCTCTTTAAGCGCCCTAACCACCCGCTTTATCGCGTCATTGATCTCATCGTCCGTAAGAGTGCGCGAAAGATGCTGAAAGGTCAAGCCCAAAGCAACACTTTTTCTATGTGAATCAATGCCTTTGCCTATATATACGTCAAATACCTTTAACTTTATGAGCGCTTCTCCAGCCACGGCTACCGCCTTGGCTTGAAGCTCAGAAACTCTCACCGTCTGATCAACAATCACTGCCAAATCGCGCCTTACCTCAGGAAAACGCGATAATGCGCTAAAGCTAGGTAGCCGAATATCAGTAACCGCGTCTTGCATCAACTCAAATAAATAAACCGGGTGAGAAATATCTAGCTTTTGCTGTAACTGAGGATGCAAAGCACCTATAACACCAATCACTTCATCACCATAACGTATTTCAGCCGTTTGGCCCGGATGCAATGCAGAATGCTCTGATGGCAAAAAACTAAAGACTTCTTGCTGACCGGTCATTGCCAACAATGACTCTACATCCCCTTTCAGGTCATAAAAGTCAACTTTATCCGTAGTGGACTGCCATGACTCATCATCGCGGTTACCATACAGTAATCCTGCTAATACTGGCTGTTGCTGCAAGCCCTCAAGCCCACCTGTGGTGGGTATAAAGCGTAAGCCCGTTTCAAATAAACGTACTCGGTTTTGCTGACGATTAATGTTGTGCTTTAGCGCCTGAATAAGCCCAGGCCATAAGGAAGTCCGCATCACCGCCATATCGGCACTGATGGGATTTTGTAAAGCAATAGGGCTTAACTCAGGAGTAAATAGCTGCTGTAAATCAGGATCAACAAAACTATAACAAATAGCCTCTTGGTACTCTCTTGCTAATAATTGTTGCTGAAGACTCTTTAGTCCCTGCTTTAATTCGGTTCTCTCGGGTAGGTTAATTTCCATTAACAAACTAGTGGTTGGCAAACGGTTATAACCATACACTCGGGCTAATTCTTCTAACAGATCAGCCTCGATACTGATATCAAATCGATAGCTAGGCACACTAAACGTCCAACCCTGAGCATTCTCCGCTACTACATCTAAACCTAAGCGTTGAAGAATATCGACAACCTCAGCATCCGCCATAACAAAGCCCAAGCCAGACTCGATACGTTCGCGACGCAGCGCCACTGTTGTTGGCTCTAATAAAGCATGGGCAGACTCTGTCACCGAAACAGGCCCAACATCACCACCGGCCACAGCAATAATTAATTGCGTCGCTCGCTCGATCGCTTGTTCTTGCAACTGATAATCCACCCCACGCTCAAAGCGATGAGAAGAATCGGTGTGCAAACCATAACTGCGCGCTCGACCCGCTATCGCTATCGGTGCAAAAAAGGCGCTTTCTAGTAAGACATGACGAGTGGTCGCACTCACTGCAGATGCACTGCCACCCATGATTCCGGCCATGGCTAATACGCATGCGTCATCCGCAATCACTAAGGTTTCATCATTGAGGCTAATGTCTTGGCCGTTTAATAAGGCAAGCGTTTCGCCCGCGCGTGCTGTACGCACATCAATGCTGCCAGACAAGGTCTCTAGGTCAAAGGCATGCATGGGCTGACCTAACTCTAACAACACATAGTTAGTCGTATCGACCACGATATCTTTACTCTTGACTCCAGATCGACGCAAACGCTCTTGCATCCATAAAGGTGTGGGCTTACTTAAGTCTATATTACGAATAACCCGTCCGACATAACGTGGGCACAACTCCGTCGCGCTTAAGCTAACGGGAACAGTTTCATCGATAGTAGCGACTACAGGCTCAATCACTGGAGAGTTCACGGCTAAACGATTTAATACACCTATATCGCGCGCAATACCTTTTAAGGATAAGCAATCACTACGGTTGGGCGTTAAATCAATATCAATACAGGTATCGTTAAGTGATAGGTAATCACATAAGTCAGTGCCCACTGGTGCGTCTTCTGGCAATTCCCATAAACCTGAATCATCGTCGCCTAATTCCAGCTCTGTTTGTCCGCATAACATCCCAAAAGATTCAACACCGCGTAATTTGGCTTTTTTTATGGTGAAGTCTCCCGGCAATACAGCACCAACGGTAGCAAACGGAATAGTAATACCCTCGCGCGCATTAGCCGCGCCACATACCACCTGTGTGAGTTCTTCACCGTTACCCGCCACTTGGCATACACGTAATTTATCTGCATCCGGGTGCGGCGCTATAGCAACAATTTTACCCACGACTACACCACTCACTTTGCCTGAAAGCGATTCAATAGCATCCACTTCAAGGCCTGCCATGGTGATTTGTTCGGCGAGCTCTTCGGTTGTTAGCTCAGGGTTAACCCACTCTCTTAACCATGCTTCACTGATTTTCATTGACTAGCCTCAAACTATTAGCCTCAAGCCTCAAGCTGTCAGCCACAAGATAGTATTATCTTTCTCTTGTAGCTCGCAGTTAAACACTTGCTGCTTATTTTTTCATTTAAAATTATGTACGTATTAGTTACAAGCTTATAACTGCAAGCCGTATGTAAACGATAACGTTTTATAGCTTGCGGCTTGTCGCTTACCGCTATTGTTAAACTTAAAATTGTTGTAAAAATTTGACATCGTTTTCAAAGAATAAACGTAGGTCGTTAACACCATAGCGAAGCATCGCTAAGCGCTCAACACCCATACCAAAAGCAAAACCGCTGTATTGTTCAGTATCAATACCGCTTGATGTAAACACATTCGGATGTACCATGCCGCAACCCATCACCTCTAGCCAACCCGTTTGACTACAGATTCGACAACCCTCACCGCCACAATGGGTACACTGAATATCCACTTCTGCGGAAGGTTCAGTGAAGGGAAAATAGGAGGGCCGAAAACGTACGGGAATATCAGCTTCAAAAAAACGTTTTAAAAACTGGTCTACCGTGCCTTTTAAGTCGGCAAAACTAATATTTGTATCAACCAACAAGCCTTCGACCTGATGAAACATTGGCGTATGGGTTAAATCAGAATCACAACGATACACACGACCGGGACAAATCACACGAATCGGTGGTTCTTTATTTTCCATCGTACGTACTTGTACCGGCGAGGTATGGGTTCTCAGCACATACTCTGACTTATCTTTTTGTAAGCCGTCTAGAGAAAACTTCAAGCTTTCTTTATCTATATAAAAAGTATCATGCATTGCGCGCGCAGGGTGATGCGCTGGAATATTTAAGGCTTCGAAGTTGTGATAATCATCTTCAATTTCTGGCCCCTGCTCTACGCTATAACCCACCGCAGTAAAGATTTCTTCTATACGCTGGAGTGTTTTAGTCACAGGGTGTAATTGGCCTCGGCCATTAGCTCGTCCTGCCAAACTGACATCGATAGTTTCTGATGCCAACTTTTCATTGATAGACGCTTGCTCTAGCGCCTCTTTCTTAATTTGAATCGCTTGCTGCACTTGCTGCTTAGCTTCATTAATTTTTGCCCCTGCCGCTGGACGCTCGGCATTCGACAATTTACCTAAGGTTTTTAATAATGCCGTTAGCTGGCCTTTTTTACCTAGATAATCAACCCGCACCTGATCAAGAACGGCAAGCTCATTGGCATTAGCAACAAGGTTTAGCGCATCGTCGGTTAGCGACTGTAGGTTTTCCATTCACATTCACCCTAAAGATATTCTCAATTAAACGCTCAATGGATACTTCCTAAGAAATCATCCAAAACCAAAAACGTAAAATAAGTGATTCGCAATAAGCCCAAGCTAAAACCTAAAAACCGCAATTGAACCACGAAAGTCTGCACAAGTTATTAATGCACCTAGAAAGCTTTACTATACGCTCACGAGCAATAAAATCGCCACGTGACGCCAAAGCTTCCTATGCACATCAATAACTTGAACATTTTTTCGCGCTCAACTACCGTTTCTAGCTTAAGCGAGGAACTATTGTTTTTATTTTTCATAAAAAAGGGAAGCGATTCTTTAGTTAATAAAAACTATCAAACCCTTCCCATTTTATCGTTGTTAAATTAGCTAACAACACAACATAATAACTATGCTAGTGCTGTTTTTGCCTTTTCAACAACGGCGGCAAATGCCGCTTTATCGTGTACCGCTAAATCCGCTAATACGCGACGATCTAAAGCAATCTCTGCTTTCTTAAGGCCAGCAATTAGTTGGCTATAAGTCATACCTAAAGCACGTGATTGTGCATTGATACGAGTAATCCATAAAGCACGAAAGTTACGTTTCTTAACACGACGGTCACGATAAGCGTATTGACCCGCTTTAATGACTGCTTGTTTAGCAACACGGAAGATGCGTGAACGCGCTCCGTAATAACCTTTCGCTTGTTTTAATATTTTCTTGTGACTTTTGCGTGCCACAACGCCACGTTTTACGCGCGCCATAAACCTTCCCCTCTAAAATCATAGCTATCTAAAGATAAGCCGAATAAATGAACGCTATTAATTAGCGCGAAACATACGATCAATTGACGGTTTGTCAACTGCAGCAACGAGGCTGGTGCCACGTAACTGACGCTTACGCTTAGTCGTCATTTTAGTAAGGATGTGACTTTTATGAGCACTTTTACGTTTGTAACCAGAAGACGTTTTTTTAAAACGCTTCGCAGCTCCACTGTGTACTTTAGCTTTTGCCATGAGTATAAACTCCGCATTTGTCGCGCTGAGGAATGACAAGCATTCACTACCGACGCTTAGGTTAATAATATGAAATAAAGAGGCAGCTAAAAGCCTAATTACTTCTTCTTTTTCGGGGACATTACCATAATGAGCTGCCGACCTTCCATCTTCGGAAACTGCTCTACAGTAGCGAGCTCAACCAAGTCTTTTTCGATGCGTTTAAGCATCTCCATCCCTAGTTCTTGGTGAGCCATTTCACGACCGCGATAACGTAACGATATCTTAGCCTTATCCCCATTCTCTAAGAAACGTACCAGGTTGCGTAGTTTTACCTGATAGTCCCCATCTTCCGTCCCTGGTCGAAACTTCATTTCTTTTACTTGCTGCTGCTTTTGCTTCTTCTTAGCCGCGGCTTTCGTTTTCTTGATCCCAAAGAGATGCTTACCATAATCCATGACTTTACAAACGATCGGTGCGGAATCAGGAACAATCTCCACTAAATCTAAAGTGGCGGCCTGCGCGACTTTTAATGCTTCATCTAGTGTGACTACACCGACTTGCTCTCCATCAGCGCCAATTAAACGCACTTCTGTAGCTTCAATTTGATCGTTAATACGTGCTTTCTTAGAACGTCCTTTCGAATTGTCTGGTCTATTAATGGTACTACCCTCTTTGTTTGACCTTTTTGGCCGAATTACCTTCTACTAAATGATAGTAGAAGGTGTTTATTTATCTCGTTATTTTTCTGTATTATCTATCGATAAAAAGTGAAAAACGCTACTTCTAAAGTAGCGCTGCATTAAAAACAGTGCATTCTATTGGAATTAGACGCTAACTACCAGCAATACCTTTGCCCGCAATATCTTGATTGAGATGCTCTGTAAAGGCTTCAATAGACATTACCCCAAGATCTTCACCGCTACGCGTTCTTACCGCCACTGTCGCGTTTTCGACTTCTTTATCGCCGATCACTAATAGGTAAGGAATCTTCTGTAGAGTATGCTCGCGAATTTTAAAGCCGATCTTCTCATTCCTCAAGTCCGAAATGACCCGGAAATCCTTACTCCCTAAGGAATCCTGCACTTTCTGCACATATTCGGCCTGATTATCAGTAATATTGAGAATAGCCACTTGCTCAGGTGCTAACCATGTAGGAAATGCACCTTCATAATGCTCAATCAAAATACCAATAAAACGCTCAAAAGAGCCCAGAATAGCGCGGTGCAACATCACCGGCACTTGGCGTGAACCATCTTCTGCGACAAATTGCGCGTCAAGACGACCCGGCATTGAAAAATCTACCTGAATAGTACCGCACTGCCATACACGATTAAGACAATCCTTAAGCGAAAACTCAATCTTAGGACCATAAAAAGCCCCTTCACCCGGTAACTCTTCCCACGGTAAACCTTTCGCATCAAGGGCATCGGCTAACGCTTTCTCCGCCTTATCCCAACCCTCTTCCGTGCCCACACGCTGTTCTGGGCGAGTCGATAAACGAATGATAATGTCGGTAAAGCCGAAATCGGCATAGACGCTGTATAACAAGTCGGTAAACGTCGACACTTCGTCTTGAATCATCGCTTCACTACAAAAAATATGCGCATCATCCTGAACAAAACCACGTACTCGCATCAAGCCCTGTAAGGTACCCGATGCTTCATTACGATGACATGAGCCAAACTCCGCTAAACGTAATGGCAACTCTTTATAAGATTTTAAGCCTTGATTGAATACCTGCACATGGCAGGGACAGTTCATCGGCTTAACCGCATAGTCGCGAGATTCCGACTCTACGGTAAACATATTTTCGCGAAACTTATCCCAATGGCCCGACTTTTCCCACAAGCTACGATCGACAATCAACGGCGTTTTAATTTCTTTATAGCCATTGGCGCGCTGTACTTTACGCATATACTCTTCAATGGTGGCGTAAATACTCCAGCCTTTAGGGTGCCAAAACACCATCCCCGGCGCTTCTTCCTGCATATGGAAGTAATCAAACTTTTTGCCCAGCTTGCGATGGTCGCGTTTCACTGCTTCCTCTAGAAAATGTAAATGTGCTTTCAATTTCTTCTTATCTGGCCATGCTGTGCCATAAATACGCTGTAGCATTTTCTTATCCGAATCTCCGCGCCAATAAGCACCGGAAATACGCATCAGTTTAAAATGTTCACAAAAACGCATATTCGGCACATGTGGGCCGCGACACATATCCACATATTCATCATGATGATACAAAGCCGGCATGGCGTCTTTAGGAATATCGCGTTCAAGAATTTCTAACTTGTAGTTTTCACCAAGGGCTGCAAAGGTATCGTAAGCGGTTTGCCAGTCACCCACTTTCTTCACTACGCTGTACTGAGTTTTGACTAACTCACGCATACGCTTTTCTAACGTCGCCATATCCTCATCAGTGAGCATACGATCCAAATCGATATCGTAGTAAAAACCGTTCTCAATGGTAGGGCCTATAGCCATCTTCGCTTCGGGCCACAATTGTTTAACGGCGTGACCGACCAAGTGCGCACAAGAATGGCGTAATATTTCTAATCCATCCTCATCCTTTGAGGTGAAAATTGTTAATTCAGCATCCTCAACAATCGGGTCATGGGCGTCTACACGCTCACCATTAACACGACCAGCAATGGTCGCCTTCGCAAGACCGGGGCCAATATCAGCAGCCACCTCATAAACAGAGACCGGTTTATCGAATGTACGTTGAGAACCATCAGGAAGGGTAATAACAGGCATAATGTATCCTAGTCAGTGGCGACCCCTACAAAAGGTCGCTTGAAGTATAAGTGTCTTTTCGCTTGAAGCACGAATGGCTTCTGCATAAATATTGGTACGACCGAGTGGATTAACGCCCTACGTCCTGTAGGTCACCCCATATCTTACTTAAGTGCACTACAAGGGGCAGCTCCGCTGTTCAACAATGTTCCAGACATTTTTGTCGAACCAGCATTCTCATCCAAATAACAGCAAGTGATACTAAAACCCACCAAAGCATAGGTTTTTATTCAATATTGGTACGACCGAGTGGATTCGAACCACCGACCCCCACCATGTCAAGGTGGTGCTCTAACCAACTGAGCTACGGTCGTATTACTTGCCTAAAAGCTATCCAGCTAAAAACAAGGGCGGAGACTATACCATTATTTTCTGAACTATCAATAGTGTAGAACCACCTTTTAGAACTAGCTGAGAGCTTTGCACGAACCAAGAGGATTAAATTAACTGGCAATCACTCCCTTCAGAGTCTATGTCGTTAATTTGAACAAGAAACACTCAGCAAGTCCTACTCAGGAATTTCAATCTTTACCGCAATCGACTTAAAGTTTGGCGTTAAACTCCTAGGGTCTAGCTTATGCTCTGCCAATACATTCGCCTCTGGATAGTAAGCCATCGCGTTACCCGGAGGTAAATCAAAGCGCTGCACAACAGCCCCATACATAGACCCCTGCGTAGAGACAACATTCACCTTATCACCATTTTTCACACCCAGGTTTTGCATATCTACGAACGCTAAAAATACCGTATTACGTGAAGCCTGAAAACGGTAGCTGTCAGTCTCCTCATAAATAATACTATTAAACTGTCCTTCGCTACGCACGCTAGCTAACAGTAAGGGGAAGTCTTCCACATGCTGATTAACAACAGGGATAGCATGCGTAATAAAGTGCGCTTTTGTACTCGGCGTATTAAATTTAGGACTATGCATCACCCGCTGGCGCACATGAAATTCTTGCTTCGCTACACTAATATCCGCTAAATCTTCCATTCCCGGAATGGTTTTAGCAATGGTTTCTCTAATACTGTCATGCTGTTCAAACTGAGAAAAATCCAGCGTACTGTTCGGATCAGTCACGGCTAATATTTGCTGAGCCATAGACGCTAGAATCGACACTTCCGAGCGCACATTATCTAAACGATCAATGCCGCCATCACTCAAGCGCACATAGTTAAACATCGATTCTTGCGTGGTTGGCTGCGCCTCTTCATCTCGCGCTTTCACCGGCAGAATAAGCACATCGCTATCTTCAACACCGTAGAGGTGCCCCTGATTCAGCGTGGTAGTTAAGAATACTTTAAAATCAATTTTATTTAATGCCTCAGCAGCCCATGTAGAATTGGGCGTGGCACTGTAGAGATTGCCACCGACAATACACGCGCAATCTATTTTGCCTTGGTGAGCCGCCTCTAATGCATGAAACGTGTCCAAACCTTTCGTACGCGGCAACTTAACCGACAATGTTTTTTCTACATTATCGAACACCTCTTCAGCCAATATGGGTTTAACGCCGATACTGCCAATACCCTGAACATTACTGTGCCCGCGCAACGGCAGCAAGCCACTATACCGTTTTCCTAACATACCTCGGAGCAGTGCGAGATTAGCAATGTATTCGACATTTTCACTGCCAAACGCATGATGAGTCATACCCATCCCCCATGCGAACACCGCTTTCGTTGACTGACTATATAACGTTGCCGCTTTAGCTATTTGTACTTGTGAAATAGCACATTTTTTTGCAATCGTATCCCAAGTAGTTTCCTCAATATCAGCTTTAAACGCAGCAAACCCCTCCGTATATTGGTCAATAAAACTGCCGTCTTCGGTCGACTGCTCTAGCACCGCCTTCGCAATGCCTTTAAACAAAGCAATATCACTACCGATATTGGGCTGTAAATATAAAGAGGCAATATCGGTACCGCCAACAATCATTGAGTGCGCACTTTTAGGTACAGCGAATTTAACTAAACCCGGCTCTTTAGCTGGATTAATCACGATCACGTGACCACCACGATCACGGCAATTTTTTAGTTGATGAATAAAACGCGGATGGTTTGAAGCAGGATTAGCACCAATAACAAAAATTAAATCACACTCAGACAAATCATCCAATTCAATCGTGGCTGTCCCCGTACCAATAGTCGACGCCAAACCCACGCTAGTCGCTTGGTGACAATAATAAGAACAATTATTCACATTATTAGTGCCATATAAACGCGCTAACAGCTGTAAAACAAAACCCGACTCATTCGATGATCGACCTGAGGAATAAAAGAAACTACGATTCGGTTGGGTTTCGGCAAAACGACTGGCGGCATAGGACAAAGCCCACTCCCACTCCGCTGCGTAATAACGGTTAGCCTCTTTAGCTTTGAAAATAGGCGTATCTAAACGCCCCATATGCTCTACTTCTTTTGGCGAAAGCTCACGCAACTCATCAATAGAATGGGCAAAAATTTCAGTGGGAATAGCCGCTTGAATATCCGTAGATTGGGCCTGAATACTTTTGTTGCAGACAGAAGGAAACTCACCCAACTCATTGGTCATTCCACCCTTCTGCCCACCCATACCCAAACCACAAGCTTTACAGGTGTTATTGGCACGCAAGGCTTTTGCAGACTTTTTGAAGCCTATCCGTCTAACGGTGTTTAGAGTATAAAGTACTTTTTTCGGTCCACCACCAACGATAGGTTTCATTATTATGTCTCTTATTATAACCGCGTTTATTTTATTCTAAAGACGGTAGATGGCGCGTAAAAGCTGTGCTCGTTATTAATGTGTAAAGCTTTTTCGCGTCCTGCTATCGCCCCTTAGCTACATCTTGTGGGCATAGAGAATATTAGAATCGCGTAGCGACCTTCGGCAACGGTTCCTGCATGCTCTATATTGGTCGTAAGCGAATGCTAAAGTTTTTATGTGCATCAAGAACTTGTGCAGACTTTCGTGATTCAACTGTTGTTTCAAGTTTAAGCGCGTGCACAGGGGAAAACCCAACGCGTCGTGCTCGTTTTCTTTAAGAGATAGATGCATCAGTTGCCGAGCAGTGCCTGCCGGTAAAAAGGCGTGTAAGCCTAATGGGCCTCATTAACTTAGTAAAATAAACAGCGTGAAAAAAATAGTGTAAATAAATAGAATAGTCTCTTCTATTTATTTACAGCGTCTTAATTACAACATCGGATTTCACAGACGAACTCTGTGCTGCCTGTAAAGCCCAATGGTTACTCAACACAACTCGCTAGCACTTATTGAATTATGGATGTGCGCTAACTAGCAATAAAAAATTTACATTATGCCGTTTCCCAAATCTCTTCGTCCGTAGGTACATTTTTCTTGTCAGCGTAACCAATTCGATGAATATTAATCAGATGCTTGTAATCTAAATTTTCTGATATGGAATTATTTCCCCAAGAACCGCAACCTAGTGTCGTCGTCGGTGCAAAACCATTTTGTAAACTGCCACCTGCAGTCAGTGCGCAGGGTTCATTAACCACCAAGCGGCTCACAGGTAACTGCTGCCCCACTAACTTCACATGATCTTGGTTATTTGAATGCATGGCACAACTATGCCCCTTACCTTCTATTTCCAAATTAAATTGGGCCAAGGCGATAGCATCTTCGATGGTGTCATATTCAAAGGCAACCATTACTGGACACATTTTTTCTTTACGCAGTACATCATCCGCGTCACCATTAGATTTAATTAAAATAATCTTAGCTTTTTCTGGAATCGTAATCCCCGCCATCTCAGCAATTTTTTGTGGGCTTTGGCCGACAACATCGGGGGCAATATGACCATCAACAAACAAAACCTTACGCAACTTATCCGCTTCCGTTTGATCATCAATATAATGCGCACCCTCAGCAATAAAAGCATCAACTACTTGTTGATACTCCTCTTTTTGAGCAATCACTGATTGCTCGCCAGAACAAATAATACCGTAATCAAATTTACGTCCAGCAATCACCTTTTGAGCAGCCTCTTGATAATCAATATCGTTATCAAAAATCACCTGAACATTACCTGGGCCCACACCATAAGAAGGTTTACCGCTCGAATAAGCCGCTTGCACCATAGCGGGGCCACCCGTTGCTACCAATACATCCACTGCAGACATTAATTCAGTGGTGAGCTCAATCGATGGCGAGGAGATCACTTGAATCAAATTATCGGGACCATTGAGCTTTTTAATTTCAGCCAACATTAAGTCCACCGCTTTAGTACTACAATGCTTAGCGCGCGGATGCGGAGCGATAATAATAGAATTACCACCTTTTAAGGCAAACATCGCATTACACATAGGGGTAACAATGGGATTAGTCGTCGGGGTGACCGCACCAACAACGCCAACCGGCTTGGCCACTTGAATAATACCGTTTTCATCACGCTCAGAAATTATCCCACGGGACTTTTTACCTTTAAGATTATTCCAAATCGCCCTAGCCTTGCCCTTGTTCTTCATCACTTTATCGTCGTAATTACCCATGCGAGTTTCATCAACTGCATCGCGCGCCAACTCCTCAGCATTATCATAAATAACCTTGCCCATCGCTCTAACAATGTCATCCACTTGTTGTTGCGACATCTGCTCAAATTGTTGTTGCGCTAACTTAGCCTTTGCCATCATTTCGGGTATTGAATACGTTATATCACTCATAAAACCGTCTACTCTCAAAAATAATAAATAATGAATAATAAAGGTGTCACTCCAAAAGGCACAAACCCCCTATTTCGTCCTGGCGCTAATTCTTTCACAAATACACAGAAAATACTTGAATTTGCAGAAAATCATGTCCCTAATCACTAAAATTTTACACATTTTCGTATAACGCCCTAATCTGTCTCATTCATTAGCATTGTAAAGTGAAGTTTTGTCTATCTGCGATGACAATCACCCAACACCAACGAACCATGCGTCGACAGCGATCAATGGGCGCTAGGCGCGCACTTAACCGCAACGAATGAATAAGTCGTTGTATAAAGTACCAATGGGATAATTAAAAGCCAGCTTACGCAAGTAGTATCAGCTTTATGATCGAGGCTCTACCGCTCAAAAAATTGTTCCATCAGCGCAACGCATTCACCTTAGATATGATCTTCAAATTCATCTAAATTTTTGCCGAAGAGGTGTAGATATTTATCGGCTTTATCATGGCTAAGCTGCTTACCTGATACGCTATAGACATTCAACGATATAAAGGAACAACAATAAAGTGAGATATTTTTTTGTCTGACGCTTAAAAATTGCTGCTGCATTTTTAATGTACCCTCCATATATGGAGGGCAAGGCGCTCAGCTCAATACAGGTAATAGCCACTCTATTGGCCAATTGAGGAAAGCTTCCGCGTCCTGCTCACGCCCCTTACCTACCATTATCCCTGTAGGCAACGACGTCAGACAGAAAAATAGCCGCTTTTTGTGTTCATTTATATCGTTGAATGTCTATATATTGCATTTCTACTAGTTTTTTATCATTTCTTGGCACGATATACCAATGAATAAAATCGGCATCTAGGCCAGCGACCCTTTTCTCCGCAAATAGACAGAATGCATCGATATAACTGGCACCTTCAGGCCACAGACAGCCGATTTCAATACGGTATGTGACGGTAAATTTTTGGTTATCTGGGAGCGGGCAGCTAATTTTCATTCATCTACTTCTCGAAGCCCCAGAACTAGGAGCGCGATTATTTAATGATATGTTGAGCGTAGCCTGAGACCATTGCACGCAAGCCACTTTGCTCTCATGCCACGTTAAAAGTACTCAATCGGTCATTTATACCTGGCCTCAGCTATTAGGACGCCACTGCTGATCAAGAGGTTACATTGTTTTAGCAAACCTTGAAAAAGGTTTTCGAGATAACCCATGCAAGGCAAAAATTGACGAAAAAGCCGAGCTTATGTTTTATAACGTCAAGCGGCACTGAGGTAAATAAGCATTTTCATTCTCGGTACCCCTTGCGAGGTAAACGCCGCAGTGGCAATGCAGATAACTCAATAGCCTGCTAGCATTCTCTCGTCATAATCATCCGCATCCAGAGTTACATTGAATTTTTCGGCTAAGCTATCCAGCTCTGCTTGCTTAATCGCTAACTCATCCATCACTAAAGTGTTATCGTCTAGCTCCCATAACAAGCGTGAACCTGCATAACTGTAATGCAGGGTTAATAAGGCATTGACGTTGCCTGCGTGAGCGGCGGTTTCTAGCTTACGCATTCTGCGATTTATTTTATTAAGCGCCTGTTTCAGCTCCCAAACGTAGACCACTTCGGTCATAAAATCGTGTTTTCGATATTTGTTTAATAACCAAGCAAGGGTCGCACCGCTAACAATAACGCCTAGTAAGTTCCAATGAAAATGACTACCACTTTCATCGGGAAAAAGAATTATGAGTATTTGTGATAACGCTAAACTACCCATGGCTAAACCAGCAGCACATCCCGCCATAACAAACTTTACGTGACGACGGTAACGCGCTTTATTAATTTCAATGAGCTGCATAAAGACCTAGTAAGTAGAATTGTACCTGTCAATTGAAAAGAGCAAAGCCCTTTTAATACAAACTACCCTACCATAATCCCCACAAAAAGAGCTTTCCCCCTTTCATTTAAGTGACCATAACAATTGACTACCACTGACTAGACGATCGGTCTATAATATAGCAATGAACACTTGCATAAGCAAACCACGCCGAGGGCGGCCCCCTAAAGTTGCGCGCGAGAACCCAGACACTAAAGCTGAATTAATCCGCAGTGGTGTTGAGCAACTGACCGAATATGGCTTTGCATCCTCAGGGATTGATCGGATTTTAAAAAAGGTAGGAGTACCAAAAGGGTCGTTTTATCACTACTTTTCCAGTAAAGAAGCGTTCGGTCGTGAAATTATTGCTAGCTACGATACGTACTTTGCCAATAAATTAGATACCTATTTACTTGATGATGCCTTCCCCCCACTAGTTCGCCTAAGCAACTTTGTTGACGACGCCAAAGAAGGCATGGCGCGCCACAATTTTACACGCGGCTGCTTAGTAGGAAACTTGGGGCAAGAAGTTGATTTGTTGCCTGATGCGTTTCGTCAGCAATTGATCGATGTTTTCTTGTCTTGGCAAGCGCGTGTCGCCCACTGCCTAAAAGTATCTCAAGAACAAGGAACGCTATCCTCTACAGCGGATGGTGAAAAACTAGCAGAACAGTTTTGGATTGGCTGGGAAGGCGCTGTCAGTCGAGCGAAATTAATTCAAAGCAACACCCCCTTAGATGATTATTTACACTACTTCATAACAAACCTACCCAAATAATTTTTCACTTTTTAAAAAATCAGTTCATATTAGGGGCACATATGTTTACAGGCGTTTTGATTGAAAAAGACGAACAAGGTTATCGAGTTAGCGTAAAAGACATTGACGAGAGCGTGCTACCCGAAGGCGATGTCACCGTTAAGGTTAATTACAGCACACTGAATTATAAAGACGCTTTGGCCATTACAGGCAAAGCTCCGGTGGTTAGAACATTTCCGATGATTCCAGGCATTGATTTGGTTGGCCAAGTTGAGCACAGTGACTCTGAACAATTCAACGTCGGCGATAATGTGCTGTTGAACGGTTTTGGGGTGGGTGAGGCACACTGCGGTGGCCTAGCAAATAAAGCGCGCTTAAAAAGCGAATGGCTAATACCGCTACCAAAAGCCTTTTCAGCACAGCAAGCGATGGCTATTGGCACTGCTGGCTATACCGCCATGCTCTGTGTAATGGCGCTTGAGAGAAATGGCGTTACCCCCGACCAAGGTGACATATTGGTGACTGGAGCCAACGGTGGCGTAGGCAGTTTTTCTGTTGCCCTATTATCAACGCTTGGCTACACCGTAGTCGCGTCAACTGGCAGAGTCGATGAAGCTGAATATCTTAAAAAATTAGGCGCAACAGAAATTATTGATCGAGCCACACTTTCTCAACCCGGCCGATCATTAGCCAAAGAACGCTGGGCAGGTGCGATTGATTCAGCCGGCAGCCATACCCTAGCCAACGTATGTGCCAGCTTGAAATACGGCGGCACTGTAGCAGCCTGCGGATTAGCGCAAGGGATGGACTTACCGTCGACTGTTATGCCGTTTATTTTACGTGGCGTGACCTTAGCGGGCGTTGATAGTGTAATGCTACCCATCCATACTCGCTTGGAAGCTTGGCAACGCTTAGCAGAAACTCTAGATGTCAACCTGTTAGACGACATTGCTACCACCATTAACTTAAGTGAAGTAATTACTGCAGCCAGTGATTTAATTTCAGGAAAAATTCGTGGACGCATTGTTGTTAATGTCGCCAGTTAAATAGGCGTTCGATTATTCATTCTGCTTTGTGAACTGGTATAGATAGATGGGAGATTGATACAAGTCATTCAGCTGAATGGTCTTAATAGGCTCATGAGCGGGCAATGAGAAATTATTGCTGATCAAATAGTCGAGTTGACCGCCTTGCGCACTAATTTTACTCTCGATTTTTTGCATGCCCTTTGGAAATAAATAACATAATATGATCGAGGCACCGGTAAGATCCGAGTGTAGAAAATTTTTTCGATACACCTGAACATTTTTTAACCCGAATAGATGCTTCACTATGACAGTGGTAAGCCATGGCATGATGGATAATTCATAGCCAATTATTTTTCGCTGGGGATATTTTTTCGCCAGTGGGATAAGTAGATTTCCCCAACCGCTGCCTAATTCAAAAATGGGTCCAGCCTCTACGCCAGCTCTGTTTCCAGTTTCGCATAACAGCTGCAGCATAGCTTGACGCGCCTTTTTGGAACTGGGCATGGGGGAGATACCAGAGATCAGAGTACTCCAAACAATTGAAAGAACAGTGAACATCGTGAAGGCAAGTAATGCTATTTCGAAGACTGACAAGGGCTGCGTCTCTGTTCTCATTGGTTAAGCCGGATTAAAGGGGTACGTTGGTGACAACCACTTTGGCCCCATGAGCCTAGCGGTAAACTACACCACTAAGACTACACAACTTACCCACCTATTTTATTCAGTGCTGGTGATTAAGTGCCTGTTATTAAGTGCCTGTTATTAAGTGCCTGTACCATCCGCTTTCGATCGTTTTCACCACTGCTGATTTTTAAATCCATTGGCTTGGGCAGACTTTATCGTATCAGCCAAATACTCTTCTAAATTATAAACTGGAATAGGTAAAATTTCCTGAAGTAAAGTAGTGTCCCACTCACAAGGCTTAGACGTAAGGTAAGGCGTTAAATGTTGCCCTATAGTATCGTAATAGAATTTCTCTAACTTAGACTCAAAACCTGTAGCGGCGGTAATGACCTTCTTAGTCAGCTTGAAATTATGAAAAGCCACAGTATCCAAAATTTTCGTAATTCCCTTTGTGATATGCGTTGTTTTTGAATGCACTATATTCAGCTGTTCAATGTCAGCATCAAATACCGCGACAATCACCTTGGCAGCATAATCTGTAGGGATAATATTCAGACCACTTTCTTCATGGGCAGTGATTCGCACACACTCTTTTGAGGAATTTTTATGGAAGAATTTAGCAAACAAATAAAACACCATGTATTTTGAAATAAAGAAACTAGGCGCATCCATCACATTACCTCCCAACACACTGGGGCGCAATATTTGAATAGGCACGTTTGCTAATGCTCCCGCTTCTGCCAGATATTGTTCGGATGCATACTTGGACGCTTCATAGTGGTTTCTATATTCGACAGGCTCTTCCTTTAAATAATCATTAGAAATGAGTCCACCTACATTACCCACGGAAAAAGCTGTACTGATGTAAGTGAATTTGTCTATTATATGAGCGTATGTTTCAAATATTGCTTTCGTGAAATGAAAATTCTCTTTAAATATTTCATCCTTGGCCTCAGGCAAAATAGATAAATTGACAAAACCCGCCAAATGAATGAAGTGTGTAATTTGTACATCACACAGAAAGCGTTCTGGATGCAAAATGTCTTTGGCAGATACCACTGTAATTTTAGCCAATACTTCAGACATATTATTTTTAATGAATTGCGGAGCAAAATCACTCCCTAGCATTTTTAACACACGGTCCTTTGGTGAAATCGATTTCTTTTCACGGACAGGCAGATATAGCATTTCAAGACTGGCGAACTTCTCTTCTAACAAGAAAAATAAGACTTGAGAACCTAAAGTTCCGGTAGCGCCTGTAAGTAATATATTCATATAGTCCTAATTAAATTAAATCTGGAGCCATCATTAGATGACTAGTTTTTCTGCTAAAGAAAAAGTGATACCTAGCTATTAAGCTAATGCGTTAATAAACTGAATGGCTTTAGCATTAAAAATTTCGGGTTGCTCTACATTCACCACGTGACCACACCGCTCTATTACCAACAATGTAGATTCCGAATGTTCTGCAACTATCTTTTTGATAGACGGTAAAAACAGATGATCCTCTTCGCCCATAATATATAAGGTGGGAATCTTTATATCGTGCGCCCTAAAAAAACGTAATAAGGTATTTATTCCTGTAGTCAGCTTAAACCAGCGTACAAACTCTTTTTGGTACATTTTCTTTGCTTCATTCACAAAGATTAAACGTGAATCCTTATGATTTTTACGCGGCATAATAATAAACGCAAATAATTTATACAGTAGCATGTAAGGTATAATAGACTTAAACATAGCACCCAACTTAATTAATACTTGAGAGCGAAAATCAAACTTCATGATCGCTCCCACCATAATCATACTTTGGACGCGAGCTGGATTCTTTTCAGCCAGATTTCTAATTAAAATCGTGCCTAATGAAACACCAATAAAGTGCGATATTTCGATCTTTAAATAATCGATCACCTCAATAATATCGCAGGTAATAGCATCGAAAGTATATTTTTCATTAGAGGCATATTTTACTATTGGCTGAGAATCACCATGTCCACGCAAATCTAAAACCAACACGTTAAACTGTGCACTGAAACTACGTACTTGTTTAAACCATATAGACGAGCTACCGCCCGCCCCATGCACAAAGGTGACCCATTCGATTGCTGTTTTGTGTTTATGTATTGTGTAATTTAGCATCGTTAAAAATTATATACATTATTTTATAGTTTCTATTAAGTGATCGATTGATTCGATAGCATTATGCCTACCAAATGAAGAAGCTCATAAAACAACACCTGCGCTAACACACACTAAAAATGGGGTTATACCTATCCATCCTACCTTGCCTACGTTATCCTTAGGTAACACCTATTATCTAACCCTGATCCCTAAGCTAAACGTCTGTCCAACAGCCATGCCCTTTGCTCCAGCATGATTTTACACTGTAACACCTAAACAAAGTTTTTATCTTTATAAGCTTATTATTCAGCACTCTTGTGAGCACTACCCTTAGTTCACCTCCCTAAGAACATAGCCCAAAAGAAAAAATGATGGCATTGACCTTTAGATGTTACTGACGAATTCAACGGGACTAAAACCTCTGAGGCTCTACATCCACGCATAAATGCAATCGAAAATATCTATTCACCGCGTATTTTGGAGGGCATTTCCTCTAATATGAAATTAATCAGTGCCCGCGTTTTTGCTGGCATAAATTCTTTTTCAGGGAAAACCAGATACATAGGTAAACCCCCAATCGGTTGATACGCCGTCAAGATCGGGATCAACTTTCCTTGACGAATAGTATCGCCTAATAGACCTTTATCGATGAGCAACACCCCCGCATGATCAAGCGCTGCAGACACTAAAGCACTTGGATCGTTGATGGTCAATGGGCCGGATACTGTAACACTCTCCTCGCCTTGTTTACCCGCAAATACCCAAGTATCTAAGGATATTTTTGCGCTTCGATAAAATAGACAGCGATGCTTCACTAAATCACTGGGTGTGTTCAACACAGGCGCATGTTTTAAATACTCTGGGCTAGCACTAAGCGTCCAAGATAAATCACAGAGCTTGCGTGCGATCAAGCTTGAATCCCTTAAGTGTCCAACACGGATAGAAAAATCGACGTTTTCGGCGACCATGTCAGCAGTACGATCATCTAATTGCAAATTGATACTTAACTTTGGATAGCGAGCTAAAAACTGGGCAATTAGCGGCACCAGATGCACGCGCCCAAATGCACTGACACAAGATACTTTTATCTCACCGGCTATCTCAGATTGATGATCTTCACTGATGTGCTCAATGGTTTGCAGAGCCAATTCAACCTTATGTGCCTCCTGAAGCACCTGTAAACCCACTTCCGTGAGCACGATCTTTCGTGTGGTTCGGTTAAAGAGCCTAGAACCAATTTTCTTTTCCAGCGCAGCCAATTGCTTGCTAACCGATGATCGGCTAATGTTAAGCAACTGAGCTGCCGCCGAAAAGCTGCCTAACCTATTTATCTGAGAAAAAAGAACCAATCCCTTCATATTTTCGTTTTCAAGTGACATTCATTACCCATTGAGTCTATTTTGGAAACAATGTAGTGGAAAAAACAGGGCTAATCAAGCCTCCATTTTTGGCGTACCATTCACTCACTTAAAAACACTCACCTTAAAAAGCCACTTTAAAAAACAATCAATAGAGATACAATATGAGCAATGTAATGAAAGCAGTACAAATCAATAAGTTTGGTGATCGAAGCGTTTTAGAATTGAATGCCAATGTCGAAATTCCAACGCCCGCTGCAAATGAAGTACTGATCAAAGTAAAATCAGCCTCCGTAAACCCAGTAGACTGGAAGATTCGCGAAGGATACCTACAAGCCATGCTAAACCACACATTACCACTCACACTAGGTTGGGATGTATCCGGTGAAGTAGTCGCCACTGGAGAGCAAGTAAGCAAGCTCAATGTAGGTGACGCGGTATACAGCCGACCAGATATTGCAAAAAATGGCAGCTATGCCGAATACATCACCGTCGTTGCTGATGAAGTGGCCATTAAACCCAAGTCACTGTCATGGCAAGAAGCCGCAGGCGTACCATTAGCGGCACTAACGGCATGGCAATCCCTCTATGAACTAGCGAAACTAGAAGCTGGTGAACGAGTATTAATACACGCTGGTTCTGGCGCTGTAGGGCAATTCGCCATTCAGTTAGCCAAATTACGTGGCGCGACGGTTTACACAACAACCTCATCAAAAAATACCCGCTTAGTACTGAGTCTCGGAGCTGATCATGCCATTGATTACCATAAAGAAGACTTTTCAGAACTGAAAGAAATTGATGTTGTATTCGATACCATTGGCGGAGAAACACAAGCCAACAGCTGGAAAACCCTAAAAAAAGGTGGCCGCTTAGTGTCTATTACTGAAAACCCTGATGAAGCCATCGCCGCTAAACACAATGTCTCAGCCTTCTTTTGTTTTGTACAACCGAATAGTGAACAGCTGGATAAGCTAGCTGAATTTGCTGATGCGGGTAAGCTAAAAGTGAGTATCGACAGTGAATTCGGACTAGATGAAGTAACTAAAGCCCATGAGCGCAGTGAATCAGGTCGCGCACAAGGGAAAATTATTATTAACGTATCAGAATAAGTCACGGGAACTGGGGGACGGCGGAGTTAAATAATCACTCTTGCGCCCTCCTTAGATTCTAAAGCGACTATCACCATATGTTCCTATGCAGCTGAGTGCCTGCTATTGAATGCCTACTCCTATCAACTGTACTTGTCTATTTTGAGCAAACTGCCATAATCAGTGAATGAATAACAGCGATCTTGAACGATTAAAAGCGCAGTTGATTGATCGTAAAGCCAACCTTCTACAACAAGAAGACGAGCACAAGCAAGCCAGCCAGCCCGTTGAATTAGATCAAGCAAAAGTCGGCCGACTTTCGCGTATGGATGCTATGCAAGCACAAGAAATGGCGCTGGAGACGGCACGACGATGCAAGCAGCACATTGTGGAGGTAGAAAAAGCCTTACTACGCATAGAGTCGGATAACTATGGTGTTTGTGTAGAGTGTGATGACAATATTGATGTACGACGCTTAAAATTTGATCCTGCTTGCGTGCATTGTATTGGGTGTGCTGAGAAGTTAGAGTAGGGGTTTTTAATCACACAACTTTAAAAATAGTGAGGCATATCGCGTGACGAATGAAGTACTCTAGCAATCTCAACACCATTGCTAATGGGCCGATAAAATAAGCAATAAAATCCACACCGTACCCCCCCATCTAAGCGCTTATCAGCAGTTAGAGTTCGATTGGATAGGGGGATTAATTACTCTGCGCCTTTTGATACTGATTTATTTTTTCTAGCTCACGCTGTATTTTTTTAAATACACCATCTTCTGTTTTAATGTTGGCCGCAATGTTAAATTTATAAGCAAATGATTTCGGGCAAAAATGAACTTTAAGGTTGGTATGATCCGCCCCTATCTGCTTAGAAATGTAAGTAGCAGATGATTCGCTAACAGCCACTAAGTCGACTCGCCCCCTATGTAATTTTTGGATGTTTTGAATGTCTGTCGATACATAATCTAGGCTTTCTTGGAGGCCCTTATTTTCTAGCATGGTAGTAATTAAATCTCCTCGAACAGCACCGATTGAATGGTTTTTTATACTTTCAAAATCATGCGTAAGTGCGATATCTTTTCTAGCCCGTAAGCTGATTAAGCAGTTGGGTGATTCAAGGATTTGCCCAGCCCACTTAAATAAATTTTCTCTCGTCGATGTTCTCGCAATAGAATAAATAAATACATTAGGTGTATTTAATGCAGTTTCATAGGCTCTAGCCCACGACATAAATTTTATACTATAAGAAACACCCGCTCGATCAAAAGCTTCTTTGACTACTTGAGTAGATAAACCGGTAGCATCACCATTTTCTTCGTATTGGTATGGCGGATAACTTGCAGACACAATGAGATAGCTTTCATTTGCATGTAGTGAAGTGGTCAACATTGAAAAATAGAAGCAGCAGAAGACAAACAATAAATACCTCATATGCACCCCTATACTATATATGTCACTTAATTCAACTTTTCGGAATGTAAAAACTATACTCCCTGTTAATTTAGCTAACAAATACCAAAAGAGTCTACGTGACTTCCGTCTTACATATTTATAATATATGACGAGACCTTTGTAATAACCATAGTTTTGCTTTACACCTAGATGTCTACTACGCTTAAAATAATAGTTTGAGGTAGAATCTATGGCAATAGACGAAAAACGCCAGTTTACACGGGTATCTCTCGTCGCTGAGGCTAAGCTTGGTCAAGGCAATCGAACGTGGCGAGGTCGAGTGGTAGATATTTCCTTTAAGGGCGTGCTCATTACTAGCCAAACTCCTTTTATATTAGATAGTAATGAGTCGATTGTAGCTGACATATTTTTTGAGAATAACACGAGTATAAAAATCAAAGTTAAAGAGGCACACAATAACGGCCTGTTTTATGGCTTTAATTTTTTAGAGTTTAATGATGATGGGATGAAGCATCTACGCCATATCATTATGGATAATTTAGTCGATGATATTAGTATTATTAATCCTATGGGAGAACAATTAATTCAAAATTAATAACTAATTCTGATTGTTTTATTTGATAAAAATCTACGCATAATCTCTTACGGCGTTATCCCAACGTATCCCTTTTTATACCGCCAGCGGGATTCCACCTTAGCGGCATAGGACATATATCCTCCACAATAACTCCCAAAATAGTGCTATTCTCATATATCTTAGGCAAAGCAGATTGAAATATTAACGTAAAGTAGTTAGCTATTGTTATCCATAACAACCTCCAAGGGAGAGTTCAATGAAGATTCAGGTAAATACCGACGCAAACATCCATGGTACTGAGGCGCTAGCCGCGCAGGTCAGCGCTTCGGTCGAAAATGCACTGGAGCATTTTCAGGATCACATCACCCGTGTAGAAGTGCATTTAAGTGACGAAAGTAAAGGGAAGAGTGGTCTACATGACCAACGCTGCATGCTAGAAGCTCGCCTTGAAGGCCGACAGCCGGTTGCAGTAACCGATCACGCGGAGACGCTAGAGCAAGCAGTCAATGGCGCAGCTACAAAATTAGCGCATCGGCTAGAAAGCACGCTAGGGCGACTCAAGGATCATCGCAAAAAGATCCCTGACCTACCCCCTGAAACAGAAATCGAAGAGCTTTAGCTGCTGTACAATAAAACTTATCCCAGAAACAAAACAGCCTAGCGATAAACGTTAGGCTGTTTTGTTTGTCTTTTTACAATCAAAGAATTATATGGTACTCCTAGCGGGATCACACTCCTGACCTCAACGCTGCCAACATTTGTTGCGCTAACCCCATAATAGAACTGACCATAATGCTGCTTCAACGGTATAAACAGACTATTTGGCCGGATGGATAGACGTTTTCCAAGTCTTTATATAGCTGAAGATGTCACTTAACCTTTTAGAGGGTTAGCAGAGATTCGCAAAAACACGAAAAACTACCCGCATAGTGATTAGGAGAGCGGCTGCCGGTAACGGTCGCCGCCTATCCGATATTCAGGTCATTGAAGATCTTTTGGAGCGCTCTTCCAAAGCAGCTATTCGTGCTTCGATAGGCGGGTGTGATGAAAACAACGCCATAATTCCACCTTTATCATTGATTCCAAAAGCGGCCATTTGCTCCGGTAAAGCTTCCGGCTCTACTTGCCCAAGCCGTTTGAGCGCGTTTATCATATTTTGATGTCCGGCCAAATCCGCACCACCGGTATCGGCAATAAATTCACGTTTTCTAGAAAAATACATGACAATGGTTGAGGCCAGAACGGACAGTATAACCTGCGACACCATCACAGTGACAAAGTAGCCAATGCCATGACCCTGATTATTTTTTAGAATAACGCGGTCAACAACATGTCCAACGACACGGGATAAAAATACCACAAAGGTATTCACCACACCCTGAATCAAGGCGAGGGTGACCATATCACCATTGGCGACATGACTCATTTCGTGCCCGAGGACGGCTTCAATTTCGCCTTGTGACATGTTATTCAGTAAACCTTCAGATACTGCGACAAGGGCTTTGTTTTTAGACGCGCCCGTTGCAAAAGCATTCATCGCAGATGATGGGAAAATTGCTATTTCAGGCATTTTGATGCCAACAATTTTCGACTGCTTTTCAACCGTACTCAACAACCATTTTTCTATCTTGTTCCGCGGATTAGTAATAACCACGGCACCAGTCATGCGTTTTGCCATCCATTTGGATATCAGCAATGAAATAAATGAGCCACCAAAACCGATGACACCAGACAATATGACTAACGCTTGGATATTAAGATCAGATCCATTTTCAGCCAATATACTGTCAACGCCGAGTATTCTCAATGTGATACTTAGCACCACCATAATGGCAATATTGGTGAGCAAAAATAGAAAAATGCGTTTCATGGTTTTACCTATATTAGATTTACATTCTTAAAAAAACTACCATACTACTGATAAAAAATGCTTTGACCACTTCAATCAACAGGCCAATAGATCCCCACCAAAGGAATAAGTGCCCTACCCTCTAAGTCAACGCTATCATAATGACTTACGATTAGGTCGGCCAGACCCTCTAAATCAACTAACGTAAGTGGAAACGTTGATCGGCCTGCGTCTTAACGCGCTTCGCGGGTAAAGCCACCTGTACCCACAAATAAGCCAAACTCACCTTCGCGTAAAGCGCCTATAAAACCACGAAGAGCCAGTACAATCAATAGCTTACCCGTATTTCGTCGAGTGGGTGTCCCTGGTTAGTCAAAAACCAATGACGCTGTTCCCATCGTTTTTAAAAAAAGCTTTTATAGTTGAGTAATATAGCTATTATAGTGCCACCACTTGTGGCGATTAGATCAAGAGGAAGCGGCACGCAATAAGACCCTAAAAAGGAGATGAATATGCTAATAAGTAATTTAGAAATGATTTCGGGGAAAACTATCACGACACATCTAGGCCTAGTACAAGGCAGCTCGGTTCGCTCTAAGCATGCTGGGCGTGATCTTATGGCTGGGCTCAAAAATATCTTTGGCGGCGAACTTAAAGGCTACACGGAATTACTCCAAGAATCCCGTGCTCAAGCAATGGAGCGTATGCAACAACAAGCAGAAAATATTGGCGCTAATGCGGTGCTCAATATACGTTTTTCAACTTCGTCGATAGCTCAAGGGGCTGCTGAGTTATTTGTTTATGGCACTGCGGTAGTGGTCGAATAACGGAGAGAAAACGATGGAATTCATTATATTCCTTACCCTATTGGCTCTTGGTTACGGCTTTGGTCGCGTTATCGAAAAGCGCCACTTCCGCTATATTTTTAAACGTGAAGACGAGCTAAAAAATATACTCTTGATTCCCACCAAAAAACTCCCTGAGACGCTACAAAGTGATCGTTACGAAAACCAGTTTGTTGAAGGCAGCGTTGTTATTTCGGTAGATTATTTTAAACGTTTCCTCGGCGGCCTCCGGTCTATCGTAGGGGGACGTATTCGTTCTTATGAAACATTAATAGAACGCGCCCGCCGCGAAGCGATTATTCGCATGAAAGATCAAGCCGCAAGCTATGGCGGCACCGTGATATTTAACTGTAAATTCGAAACAGCCTCTATCTCTAAAGGTCGTAGAAATAGTATTGGCTCCGTAGAAGTTTACGCCTACGGTACCGCGATTGTTGTTAAAAAAACGCATGAAGTGCAGGCTTAATGAAATACGCAAACCCTAAGATTCCAGAAGAAATTAACTACAGTAAAGAAAACCCCCTAAAAGAGTTTTTACTACTGGTAGCGGGTATCTTAGCGGTTGTAGCAGTCTTTGTGATAGTCACACAGCAACTGACACAACAGTTCGCCCAGCATATCCCCTTTGAGTACGAAGCCAAAATTGTTCCTACACAATTTATTGAAAATAACTTTTTATTATCGAACAACTCAGAAAAAAAAGATTATCTCACCAGCTTAGCCAATAAGCTCGCCCAACACATGGATCTACCAAAAGCCATAAACCTCCAAGTTTATTACCTTGACAGTGCAGAAATTAATGCCTTTGCTAGCCTTAACGGAATCATTATTATTACCGAAGGCTTACTCAAATTTGTTCAATCTGAAAATGAACTCGCCTTCGTTATTGCCCATGAAATTGGCCATATCAAAGAACGCCACCCGATCAAATCATTAAGCAGTGGTCTGGTGATTGGCGCCACCATAGCTATTATCGGCGGTAGTATTAACAACGACAGTGCCGCAAATGCATTAATCACTGGCTCAAGCCTCACCGCGCTCAACTTTTCCCGCGCCCAAGAATCACAAGCCGATACCCTTGCCCTATATGCCATCCATAAACACTATGGACACACACTAGGCAGCATTGACTTTTTTACCCGCCTTAAAGAACAGTCTCAGCTCCCGACAGTATTATCATTCACCAGTACCCACCCAGATCACAACACTCGCATCACCGATGCACAGGCCCTTGCCCAAACATTAACAAATAATATCAGCGCCAGCTTAACGGCATTGCCCACATTTAAGTAAAAATCACCCCATAATTGTTAAAGTCATTTATTCTTTTTAGCGGTGCCTGACTTTGCTGCGATGACCATTGCATACTGGTTATTTGGTTAAGTGGTTCTTTGGTTAAGTCGATACAGTTTTATTGAACCGCTTAGGGCTCTGACCCCTATACTTCCTTTCGGTGAGTATTTAAATACAAAGAACATAGAAAGTGCGAGAGATGATTTAGGCTATATTAGTAGTATTCTGAAGAATTTGAAAACTTCAGGTATACGCATAAGATTTGCAATTGGCGAAGCTCAGACTTCACATGAAATTTCACTCGTTCCAGAACTAATTAAAGAATTTGGGGACTTGTGCAATATTTGTGTAAACGTAGACCTTGATAGTAATGGAGTATTAGATAATGAAAAAATCATTAACTCTTCTAAAGCAGTAAAGAAAATTAGTGAAATTACACCAAGGGGAGAAGGTAACTTTAATTTCACCGTTAATTTTAACTGCGCCCCGCTAATTCCATATTTCCCAGCAAGTTATCACAAAAAAGAATTGGGTAATTGTTTTGTAATCGGCTTAGAAACACCTGACTTACTTGTTAAAGTTCTTTCTGAGTCTAATAAAAACACTCAATTTTCTAACCATAATGAACAATATAACCATTACTACGAAGTGATGAGCAAAGCTCTTCAATTCCATATTTCAGAAATTAATAACATTATTGAACGTGCAAATCTAAGTAATGATTTTAAGTTTTCTGGTTTTGATAGTTCGGCTGCACCATCAAAAGACTGCGAAAGTATGACTACAGTTTATGAAAAGATGGGAGTTGAATACTTTGGAGCCTCTGGAACAGTTGAAGCATCTTCGTTATTAACAAAAGTATTTAAGTCATTACAGGGGGTTAACCTGATCGGGTTTTCAGGCTTAATGTTAGCTCTAACAGAAGATACTGGGCTTGCAGATGGAACATTAAAATCAAACTATGATATTCGATCGCTGTTAACCTATAGTGCTGTTTGCGGTATAGGTTTAGATACAGTTCCTATTCCTGGAAATACATCAATAGAAAAAATAAGTGCTCTTATGAGAGATACTGGAACTATGGCATTTCGTTTAAATAAGCCTTTAACTGTTCGTTTATTTCCAGCACCTGAGCTAAATGCTGGTGACTTAACTGTTTTTGAAAGTGACGATCTATGCAATTGTGCAGTACTTGCTGTACCTTAGTTTAGCATCAAAATATAAGCATCTAACAACACGCCCTGAGGTAGACCGCAACCAAAAAGTCTATCCATTTACCGCATAGCTTAATAGCGGAGGACGAATTTTAGGGGTCAGAGCCCTATACAACCTTCACTCTAATCGCTTAGGGCTCTGACCCCTATACTTCATTGAGTACGTTTTTAACGCAGTATGAGAGAAAAATGGCTTTCGTGCAAAGGTCTCAAGTAATACCCAAGACCCATTTATTCTACTCATTATTAAAAGGTATATTATGCAAACGGCTTCTTCTCCTATCGCTCGATTCTTAATGGTTATGTAGTATACCGGCGGCGGAATTATCGTGGCTTCGGTTACTTATATTTTTCACCGTGAATCCGCGGCGGCTCGTAAAGATAAGGTAAGGCAGGAAGGCAAGCAAGGTCAGAAGTAGGTGACCGTTTTTCCATCGCGAGGTCGACAAGTCGTTGCAAGTCTTCGATCGATTGGACAGATACAGAGCTCACGATAAATCTCATCAAACAACGGCTTCTTTTCTGAAGCCAAAAGTTAGACCTTCATACCTGGATTAATTACGAACTCTGCAACCCAAACAATATTAATCGGAGCTTGCCCCAGAAGGTTGATGCTCCTTGTTGCTTAAGGCGTTCGATTTCGACCTGGATTTGCTCGTGATTGGCTTGCATAGCTTGCTCGAGTTTCTTACAGTAAAGTGGAATATCGTCGCTAGAAATTGTAGATGGAACATGGAACGGTTTTCCAAATGAGGAGACCACGATGGTGAAGAGTTTAGGAATTTTGTGTTGATCCCAACTTTTATGAACTACTCCTTGCTCAATGGCTACGTAATCCCAGGGGATGATAGGCATCTTAGACATTTTAGCCATCGTGATTATTCCGGGTTTTACCTCATGTATCGGGCCTCTTGGGCCATCTGACGTAATCACAGCGGGATGAGCCCCCTTGAGGTATTTGATCATTTGACGCAGGGCTTGGGTGCCTCCCGCAGAAGACGATCCTCGGATTGGGGAAAAACCGAAATGTTCTAAGGCCTGTGCAATGAATTCGCCATCCTTGCTCTGGCTGATCATCGGGCTGAGATGGCGATTTTTCAGTTCCCAGGCACCACCAAAAATACTCTGGTGCCACATGGAAAGAATATAGTTGGAAGAAGTTCCTAATGCCTCTTCAGGTACTGCGGAATTTAGATAAATATGTTTTGAAGTGAGACCGAGGATACGAATAGCAGAAACAATCAACTTCACTACGAGCCATGTTGTGAAGGATTGCTTCCATTGAGATAGAGGAAGAAACTTAGGAGTCATGCAGATATTTTCATGCCTGGTTAACTTTACAGCGTTGAGGCGAAAACACGTCAAGTTTCGGAAACTCCCCCACCGCTTGTGTTAGACGCCGTATGTTACCAGAATATAGAGAATCGGTGAGTATAGGAAGGATTAATACCCACTTATCTTCCCCAATCTACAATAAAAAGCAGGCGATTGGCAATCGCCAAGTAATTATCAACCCATTGACTGTGCACTTATTGAGCACAAAATCCTACGCACTAAGCATTTTTAGCTTTCTGTCCAATTTTAGGGGTCAGAGCCCTATACAACCTTCACTCTAATCGCTTAGGGCTCTGATAATCATATAGAAATTTCCTCCGTGCAAGCGTTAAAGTAAGTGGTTCTAAAACACACTTAAACCGCGCTTTGCGGAGGAGCTAATGATGAAACTATATGGTGGAATTGATTTGC
>JBLHJR010000032.1:0-31090 GCA_047619205.1 Candidatus Endobugula sp.
GAAAAGTTGGTGCTGACTGAAATCGATTGGGTCGGTTTTAAACGGTGCGGACATCGACAATATACTCATTAATCAATAATTTGCGCAATTATACCATTAAGTTCTCTATTCTCGGACAGCCTCCTAGACAAAAGACCTCCACCAAAAGTAGGGCTTTCTAAGGCACGCAAGACACTGCCGCTGTAGAACTCTCAGGTTTTGACTACGCCTTATGCGGCCTAGCCAGATACTCATGACTCTGCATTTCTAATAAACGACTCACCGTCCGCTCAAATTCAAAGCTTAAGCGACGACCGCTATATAGCTCATGCAATGGCCTTTCTGCCGAAATAATCAGCTTCACGCTACGATCATAAAACTCGTCCACTAGATTAACAAAGCGACGCGCCTGATCTTCTTTTTTCTCAGTTAACACCGGAACACTAGAAATAAGCACCGCATGGAACTCCTTCGCCAGTTCGATATAGTCATTTTGCGAGCGAGGCCCATCACACAGCGCCTCAAAATCAAACCACACAACATCTTCAGCATAGTACCGACATAGAATATAACGCCCTTCCACCTCAAGCTGCTGCTGCTCGACAATCTCTTCCTTGTCTGGCACAAGACTATAAAAGCTGTGATACAAACTTTTATCCGCTTCACCATCCAAAGGCCAATGATATAACTCAGCCTGCTCCAAGCTACGCAGACGGTAATCAGTACCTCCATCCACATTAACCACATCCGTATATTGGTTAAGCAAGGCAATGGCGGGCAAAAAGCGTGCGCGCTGCAAACCATCTTTATACAAACCATCAGGAATGATATTTGAGGTTGTCACCAAAGTCACCCCACGCCGAAACAAACCATCAAGCAAGTTAGCCAAAATCATGGCGTCAGTGATATCAGTAACAAAGAATTCATCGAAACAGATGACACGCGCCTCTTTAGCAATACGATCTGCCACTATCTCTAATGGATTTTTTTCTTTATCGAGAGAATTTAGCTCTTGATGCACCCGTTTCATGAAGCGGTAAAAATGTGAACGCATTTTTTGCTCGAACGGTAAACTCTCATAAAAATTATCCATTAAGTAGGTTTTACCTCGACCCACCCCACCCCAAAAATACAAACCCTTGACCGGCATAACCGCCTTTCCCGTGAAAACACGCGACAAACGCTCAAATAGACCCCACTTACGTGGCTCTCGCGCAATTAATCGCTCATACAATGCCTGTAATTTTTCAACTGCCACCTGCTGCGCCTTATCGGGCATAAATTCAGGCCTTTTCAGATCTTTTTGGTAGCGCTCTGCGGGAGTTAAGTTCATGGCAATATAGTTATCATTTGCTAATGTTAGCGGTCAAGAATGTTTTACTCTGACCTGACTTGTGGGTATCATCTACCTTGTCTTTACTCAAAGGAGAAAATCGTGTTTTCATTGACTACCATGCTTATTGTTGCAGGCACCGCATTTATTGCTGGAGGCTTATTAAGCTTATTACTAAACCGCTCATTTTCATCCAGCGAACAAAAAACACGCACTCTAGAAACACGTTTACAACATGCAGAAGAAAGCCTAGCGGATTACCAAGAGGAAGTCACTGAACACTTTGCAGAAACTGCTCAATTGGTCAACAATCTAACGCAAAATTATAAAGAAGTTCACCAGCACTTAGCCGGTAGCGCACTTAAATTAGCTAATGTCGACATTAGCCGCCAATTGCTTGCCAACGATCTGAGCGGCGACAATTTAAGCGACAACGATAGCGAGCTAGACATTAACCCCGACGCCTTCCAACCCCCTAAGGATTGGGCTCCAAGCGAAGGAACCTTGAGCGAAGGATATGGCTTAGCGCCTGAAGAGACTCCTTCCGCCAACCTCGACCACGCAACAGAAAAAGGCTAAGGCACATCCACAGGCAACTATTTTATGCGTAAACTTATGGCCTCATTGGGCTGGCCCATTGCTATCGGCTTAATCGTCGGCTTAGCCATGGTAATATCCAAACCCAGCTTACGCTACACCTTAGGCCAGCAAGTAAGCCTATTATTTATCCCGCCAAATCAACAACCCGTGTCCTACGCCCAAGCAGTTAACAAAGCTGCCCCTGCGGTCGTCAATATATTCACTAGGAAAAAAGTTAATTCGCCACGCAACCCGTTATTCGACGACCCACTATTTCGCCATTTTTTTAATAGCGCAGACATCCCCCAACAACAACGCATGTCATCAGCACTGGGCTCGGGCGTCATCATCAATAAAGAGGGATATTTACTGACGAACAATCATGTCATTGCTGGAGCAGAAGAAATTATTGTTTCCCTCTATGATGGGCGCGAAGTAAAGGCAGAAATCGTCGGCTCCGACCCAGAAACTGACCTTGCAGTATTAAAAATTCCCATTAAGAATTTAACATCGATTACCTTAGGCGAGCCACAAAAAACCCATGTAGGTGATGTCGTGCTGGCTATTGGTAATCCATTTAGCGTAGGGCAAACAGTAACTCAAGGTATCATTTCAGCCACCGGACGCTATGGATTAGGGATCAATGTGTATGAAAATTTCCTGCAAACCGATGCTGCCATTAACCCCGGCAATTCAGGTGGCGCCTTAATTGACAGTAATGGTAAATTACTCGGTATCAATACCGCCATATTAAACAATAAGGCCTCTGGCTCTGCGGTGGGCATTGGCTTTGCCATTCCGGCGGATATGGCCGTCACCATCATGAATGACATCATCACTTCAGGACAAGCAATAAGAGGCTGGCTAGGGATAGAAGCGCGCACCCTGAACGAGAATATTATTCGCACCTACAACCTACAAAATAGTAGCGGCGTCATGATAACTAGCACTTACCCTGACGGGCCAGCCGACAAGGCGGACATAAGACCAGGCGACATCATTACTCACATCAACCAACAACCTATAGTCAATGGCCGCGAAGGCATGAATCTTATCGCCAGTGTACGCCCCAACGATAGCGTACAAGTCTCCATATCAAGAGGCGCCGAAAAGCTACAACTCAATATTATTGTAGGCACACGACCAAAGAGTATTTAAATCATCAAAAGTAACGCATACCGATAAGCTTGTTTGCATGCACTCAACACCACACCACTTGTTGGGATGGGGCAAGGATCACTATACTTTTTTAATTCGATATTCCGCAGACAATGCATGAGCCTCGAGAGATTCTCCTCTCGCTAACACCGATGCTGTCTCACCTAGTCTACTCGCACCTTCTGGAGAACAATAAATAATTGAACTGCGTTTTTGGAAGTCATATACGCCTAATGGTGAAGAGAAACGTGCGGTACCCGATGTAGGCAATACATGGTTAGGGCCTGCGCAATAATCACCCAAGGCTTCCGAGCTATAACGCCCCATAAAAATAGCGCCTGCGTGGCGAATGTCAGGTAAATACGCTTCAGGATCTTCGACCGATAATTCTAAATGCTCAGGGGCTATCCGATTAATCAGCTCAATCACTTGCGCTTTATTCTTCGCTTTGATTAAAGCGCCTCGGTTAGCTAACGATTCTGTAGCAATCGTTGAGCGCGACAGGCCTGGCAGCAATCGCTCAAGACTCCGATAAACTTCTGCCAAGAAACCATCTTCTGTAGTAATAAAAATCGCTTGCGCCTGCTCATCGTGTTCCGCCTGCGACAATAAATCCATAGCGATCCAATCAGGATTGGTTTGACCATCACAGACCACCAAAATTTCTGATGGTCCAGCAATCATATCAATCGCCACTTCTCCAAACACGGCACGCTTGGCAGTAGCTACATAGATATTGCCAGGGCCAACAATCTTATCCACCTTAGCAATGGTCTCGGTGCCATAGGCTAATGCTGCCACCGCTTGTGCGCCACCGATGGTATAGACTGCATCAACGTCCGCTATAGCGGCGGCGGCCAACACCATGGGGCTTAACTCTCCATCGGGCGCAGGCACCACCATAATCACTTCACTAACACCAGCCACCTTTGCCGGAATAGCATTCATTAATACCGATGAAGGATAAGAGGCTTTACCGCCAGGCACATACAAACCCACTCGATCCAGCGGGGTTATTTTTTGCCCCAATACCGTGCCGTCCTCTTCAGTAAACTGCCATGACGCCTGCACTTGATGCTCGTGATAATGACGTACACGCTCAGCAGCTAACTCTAAAGCTTGGCGCTGCTGTTGGGGAATATCGATTAATGCTTGCTGTAATTGCTCAGCCGAAATGGACAGCTCATTTATTGAGCTTAGATTACGTCGGTCAAATTGATTAGTGTAATCAACCACTGCAGTATCACCGGTAGATTTCACACACTGCAGTATGTCAGCCACAGTGGCCGCCACCATAGGGTCGGATACAGAGGACCACGCCAGCAGGTGATCGAGCTGCTGGGGAAAACCCTCTTCATTAGCATCTAAACGTTGAATAATCATAATGTTGACAAAAAAGCCGGTAAGGTTTTATAAAAATATGCGCTAAGACGGCACGCAAACGGCACTGGCTATAGCATCGATAACTGGCTGCATGAGCGCATGCTTCATTTTCATTGAGGCTTTATTAGCAATCAAGCGAGAACTAATATCAGCAATTTCTATTCGAGCCTCCAAACCATTGGCTCGCAAGGTGTTACCCGTATCGACGATATCCACAATTTCATCGGCAAGCCCCATTAGCGGAGCCAATTCCATTGCTCCATATAATTTAATAAAGTCCGCCTGCCTGCCCTGCTCAGCATAAAATTGCCTAGCGACATTAACATACTTAGTAGCCACCTTAATGCGGCCAGTTTTTTCAGCCTCACCTTTAATTCCCGCTGTCATTAATTTACACCGAGCAATACCCAAATCGACTAATGAATATAACCCATCACCGCCATGCTCCAATAAAGTATCTTTACCAGACACACCCATATCTGCCGAGCCGAACTGAACATAAGTCGGCACATCACTCCCCCTGAGCACTAATAACCTTACATTAGGCAAATTAGTATCAAAAGCGAGCTTGCGACTACGACTAATATCTTCAGCTGGTTCAATACCTGCCGCTGCTAGCAATGGCAGAGTTTCTTCTAAAATCCGACCTTTGGTCAGCGCGATGGTTAATTGGGACATAATCTACTCTATCTATTTAATCCAAGCCTACACCGCTAGCCTGGTACTCGTCGGATATTCACACCCAACATTTGTAATTTTTCTTCAATACACTCATAGCCGCGATCGATATGGTAAATACGATCAACGACAGTATCGCCATCCGCCACTAGCGCAGCAATGACCAAGCTCGCAGAGGCACGCAAATCTGTCGCCATCACTGGGGCCGCATTTAAGCGTTCGACTCCGGTCACAATGGCGGTATTGCCTTCCAACTTGATCTTCGCACCCATGCGATTCAACTCATGAATTTGAATCAAGCGGTTTTCAAAAATAGTTTCTACAATAGTCCCCGTTCCCTCAGCAACGGCATTCATAGCCGTAAACTGTGCTTGCATATCCGTTGGAAATGCAGGGTAAGGTGCTGTCTTTAAGCTAACCGCTTTGGGGCGCTTGCCTTCCATATCTAAAGCAATCCAATCTTCACCCGTCGTAATAACAGCTCCCGCCTCTTTCAACTTATTTAACACCGCCTCTAAAATATCTGCAGATGTATCTTTTAACTTGATTTTGCCACGAGTCGCTGCTGCTGCGGCTAAAAATGTGCCCGTTTCAATACGGTCAGGCATGACCTTATAATAACAACCTTCCAGACGCTCAACGCCTTCAATGGTTAACGTATCTGTGCCAATACCTTTAATTTTTGCGCCCATCGCTTGTAAGCAATACGCCAAATCCACCACTTCTGGCTCACGAGCGGCATTTTGCAGCACAGTAGTGCCCTCAGCTAACACAGCAGCCATGAGTAAGTTTTCCGTGCCACCAACCGTGACCGTTTCCATTAGGATGTTAGCGCCTTTCAAACGCCCATTACTTCTTGCGCGAATATAACCCTCATCCACCTCAATAATTGCACCCATGGCCTCAAGGCCACTCAGATGAATATCCACTGGGCGACTACCAATAGCACAACCACCAGGAAACGATACATTGGCCTCACCATAGCGCGCCAACATCGGCCCTAAGACCAAAATTGATGCCCGCATAGTTTTGACTAATTCATAAGGCGCCGTGTATTCCGCAATAGTATTTGCATCGATCTCAACACTCATTTTCTCGTTGAGCGTGACAGACAAACCCATGCTGCGCAGTAAAGCCAGCATGGTCGTCACATCGTTCAAATGCGGTAAGTTACCAATCTGTATCGGGGTATCCGCCAATATGGTCGCTGCCAATATAGGCAGTGCGGAATTTTTAGAACCAGAAATACGAATCTCGCCGCTTAAAGGGCCGCCGCCCTTAATAATTAATTTATCCATGGATTTTATCTTTTTATAATGAACTATTTATGATGAACCACTCATCATAAACTAAGGTAATGAGCTAGGAGCCTGATTATATTGCTTCTTGCATTGTTCGGGTCTTCATATTAACCGCATGTATTGCACCACTGGCAATATGCTCAGCAAGTACGGCATACACTTTTTGCTGTCTTTTTAATGTATTCAGCCCGTCAAAAACATTACTGACAATGTCTAGATTAACGTGACTGCCTTCAACGATGACATCCAAACTAGCGTCAGTAAAGTGTTCCTGCAGAAGTGATTTAATCGCTTCAGATTCCATATTGATACTCTTATTAATTGCTTGTCTAATTGGCTTGGTCGATTACTAACATCGTGATTAACACTGACATGGCCTATAGCCATCCCCTCACCGAAATCGAATAACAACGATAAGCGCTTTACTGTAAGAAAAAACACACCAGTGTAATAAAAAAACTCGCGCTATGCACTACTACTGCCATGTTTATGTCTATAAATGAATAGATAAATACCTATTAGCCCTAAACTACCTTCGTTTAAGCATTACTGCACACCGCTTTCCCACTGATGAATGGTCTTGTCTAGATCACCATTATTTTTTTCAACTGCTGCCGCAAATTGCCCACGGAAAGTCTGCCCAAAATTAATTCCATTTAACACTAAGTTAATCACCTTCCATTGATCTTGGCGGTTTTTGGCCATTGAATACGATACCTTGGTAACGCCTGATGCCGAACGCACCTCTTGCACCACCGTAGTGCGCCGAGCCTCTCCGACCGGTTTAGCGGGTGCAAGCACACTAATATCTACATCCTGAAAACCCGAAAGCCCCTTACCATAAGTACTAACTAAACCTTTCTTAAATGATAAGGAAAACTGCTTTTGTTGTTCTGGCGAGGCTTTTTCTGCATGAACACCCAACACCCCTTTAGCGATATAATTAAACGCCATCACCGGGTCAAGCACTGCAGATAATTGAAGCACGAACTCATCAGGCTCTTTTATAGGATCTATACCCGTCTTAAGCAAAGCTAATACCTGAGTTGTGGTTTCTTCAACAAGCCGATGAGGATCATCTTGCGCAAAAGCGCTAATCGACGCCATGCAAGCACACAAACCTACAATAGATAACCATTTTAAATTAAGCACCTCACCCACCCGCATTAATCCCTGGACTTTCATCTTACTCTCCAATCATTTTTATCTTACGCTACATATCAGTCATCGCTGGCTATCTAGTATAAGTATTAAAACTGAATAATAGCTGACATTCATGACCGCACACTATACCATTTGCGGCCGCTATTCGATAAGCGATAAATATCCAATTCGCACCTAAACAACGATTATCCACAAGCATTTATGTAACACTGGACAACTTAATGACTAATTTATTACCTTGGCTCGCAATATTAATAGGCTTTGCGGGACTGGTATGGAGCGCAGACCGCTTTGTAGAGGGCAGCGCCGCCATTGCCAATAACTTTGGCGTACCCAAATTCCTAATTGGTTTAACGGTAGTGGCGTTTGGCACCTCCGCTCCTGAAATTGTTGTCTCCATTAGCGCATCACTTAGGGGAACGGGGGAGATTGCCATCGGTAATGCACTCGGCTCCAACTTAGCCAATGTAGGCTTAGTCTTGGGCATTACCACCTTACTTGCTCCGCTCGCTATTAAGTCGCACATATTGAAGCAAGAAGTGCCTATTATGCTCGCTGTAATGGGTATTGCCGGCTGGTTTTTATTTAATGGGCAGCTAAGCCGCAGTGAAGGCATAACATTAGTGGCATTGATGATCCCATTGATGGCATGGCTAATTTATAGCAAAAAGCAACACCCTGAGGAGCTAGAAGATGTTCACTCAATGGCCACATCAATGGCTAGCTTATGGTTTATTCTTGGGTTATCACTACTAATTGTTAGTGCCGAATTATTAGTATGGGGAGCAACAGACATAGCTTTTAGCATGGGCATTAGCCCTTTAGTGATAGGCCTTACCATTGTGGCTGTCGGCACCAGCCTGCCTGAGCTAGCGGCCTCAGTCATCAGCGCACTCAAAGGCCATCACGATATTGCTATCGGCAACATTATCGGTTCAAATATTTTTAATTTATTATTAGTCGCTGGCATTCCCGCTATTATTCAACCGCTCAACATGACACAAGACGTGTTCTATCGCGACTACCTATACATGCTTGGGCTCAGTCTAGCACTGTGCAGCATGATGATTTGGGGCTTTACCGTAAAAAAAGACGGCATTATTGGCAGAGTTTCTGGCATATTGCTGTTGATACTTTATGCTGGATATTACACACTGCTAATATAAAAGATGAATACAGAAACCTTTGCACGGAAGATGATCTTACTTTCAGATAAGGCAAAAACTCACGGAAAGAGGGAGTTTATAGGTATAAGTGACCGATTAAATACGTTTTTAACGCGGCATGAGAGCAAAATGGCTTCGTGCAAAGGTCTCATCCAGATATTAACCGCTATTAACACTGTAGAGCTTGTTTCTAGGCAAGCCATAAATACACCATGACAACAAACCAAACAGTAGACACCGATTATATTACTATCGGTAAACGCACCGTCAATATGGAACGAGATGCCGTTGACGCACTTGCCTCGCGCATAGATGATAGTTTTCACAACGCCTGTGAATTAATTCGTCAATGTAGAGGCAAGGTGATCGTTACCGGCATGGGAAAGTCGGGACATATTGGCAATAAGATTGCTTCCACCTTAGCCAGTACTGGCACACCCGCATTTTTTGTTCATCCCGGCGAAGCTAGTCATGGCGACCTTGGCATGATAAGTAAAGAGGACGTGGTTATTGCCATTTCCAACTCAGGTAATTCAGCAGAAGTCACCGCCCTAATCCCTTTGCTTAAACGTTTACAAACCCCCCTCATTAGCATGGCGGGTAACAGCGACTCCATTCTCGCCAAAGCCGCTGAGGTCAACCTCGACATTAGCGTCACCTGTGAGGCCTGTCCGCTCGACCTAGCCCCCACTTCGAGTACTACCGTTACCTTAGTCATGGGCGACGCCTTGGCAGTAGCCTTGCTCGAAGCAAAAGGCTTTACCGCTGAGGATTTTGCCTTTTCTCATCCTGGCGGCACGCTAGGTAAACGCTTACTATTAAAAGTTTTCGATATCATGCACAGTGGTGACAATATCCCTTCTGTTTATGCTGGCGCCTCTCTCAGTCAAGCACTCTTAGAAATGACGCAAAAGGGTCTTGGCCTGACAACGGTGCTAGACACAGATGGTGCCCTATTAGGCATTTTTACAGATGGAGATTTACGCCGCGCAATAGACTCAGGCTTAGACATAAGAACCATTATCATTAGCGACGTTATGAACACATCTCCCAGCATCATAAAACAGAATATGTTAGCCGCAGAAGCCTTAGGCACAATGGAAGCAAAAGCAATTACAGCACTAGTGATGACCGACGAACAACAGCGGCCTATTGGAGTGGTTCACCTACATGACTTATTACGTGCAGGCATTTTATAACATCCTTTTGAACATTAATAAGCACAAAAACATATGATTTTTAACAATATTAATAGCACTATTATCGCTCGCGCAAAAAAAATCCGCTTACTCGTACTCGATGTTGATGGCGTGCTCTCTGACGGCAAATTATACTTTTCCAATAGTGGCGAAGAAATAAAAGCCTTTAATTCACTCGATGGTCAAGGCATTAAAATGCTACAAGCCAGCGGCGTCGAGGTCGCCATTATCACTGGACGAACTAGTCAAATAGTACAAAAACGCGCGCAAAACTTAGGTATTAACCTTCTACTACAGGGACGAGAAGATAAATTAACGGCCCTATATGAGCTGCTAGCTGAAAAAAAACTCAATGACGATGAAATTGCACACATGGGAGATGACTACCCCGACCTTCCCCTCATCCGCAAAGTTGGCTTAGGCTTAGCTCCCGCAAATGCCCACAGTATCATCACACAATACTGCCATTGGCAGAGTCAGTATAATGGGGGGAATGGAGCCGTTAGAGAAGCTTGCGACTTCATCATGACCGCTCAAGAATCTTTTGATGACGCCTTGGCTCCCTACTTAATCTAATCGCACGAGAAACCCATGAGCAAGCTGCACACTCTCTCTATTCTTGCCTTGGCCGCTATCCTGGCGACCATTTTATGGCAAGCCCCGCCTTCATTATTGCTTGACCTAAGCGATGAAGATAATGCACTACAACCACAGTTTCCAGACGCATATCTTATCAACACTAAAACAACCCAATACAACACGGAAGGGGACGTCTCACATATTATACTAGCGGATAAAGTGAGCCATTTTAAAATCAGCAAGAGCAATGCCGAAGCTTATGCATTACTAGAACAACCTAAATTTACCTTTTATAACAACCGAGCATCTACCACGCCACCATGGCACGCCTCATCAAAACATGCTCGAAGCCTACATCAAAATGAAGAGTTATTGATGACAGGCGATGTTATCCTTACGCAGAAAAATAGTCATGATGTCATTGCCACCAGCATTAGCTCCGAAGAACTATTAATAAAGCCCAATCAACAATACGCGGAAACAAACAAACCTGTTATTATTAACACTAAATTGGGGGTCACCACCGCTATTGGATTGAAAATGTCATTAGCGTCAGAAACCATAGAACTACTATCCAATGTCAGGAGCCGTTATGAATCTCAATAGATACCATGTATTGACTACATTATTCATCCTCTCACTATCGATATGCGCAGGTCAGGTTATCGCTCTAGCTGACGACAAAGATCAACCTATTAATGTGAGTGCCGACAAAGCGCGGAAAAACGACAAACAAGGATTAACGGTCTATCAAGGTGATGTCGTGATTACTCAGGGCTCCATACGTATTACGGGAGAGATTATCAGCATTTATGATACCGCAGGCACCGTCGATAAAATTGTTGCCACTGGCAAGCCAGCAAAATTCAAGCAACAACCCGAACCACAAAGTGAATACATCATCGCCAATGGATCCACCATTGAATATGATGTTAAAGCCGAATCATTATTACTACTTGAGAATGCCCTGCTACTACAAGAGGGTAATACAACGAATAGCAACAAAATAATTTACGATATGAAAACGGCTGTTGTGAATGCAGGCGATGAGAAAGGTCGCGTTATTATGACTCTTAAACCTTCCCCAACTAACCCTTAAATATCCGAAGTCTAATGCCTACTCTACAAGCCAGCCACCTTGCCAAAAGCTACAACAAGCGTCCCGTTGTTATCGATGTTTCAATTGAAGTCCATAGCGGCCAAATAGTTGGCCTGTTAGGGCCTAACGGTGCGGGGAAAACCACTTGTTTCTATATGATTGCAGGGTTAGTGTCCGCCGACAAAGGCGCCATTACCATTAACGATAAAGATATTAGCCACCTCCCCATGCATGGACGAGCACGCGCTGGCATTGGCTATCTACCACAAGAAGCCTCTGTGTTTCGTAAATTATCCGTCGCCGACAATATACTTGCGATACTAGAAACTCGAAAAGAACTTAATCGTGCACAGCGCTTAGAAAAGCTTGAGGTCTTATTACAAGAATTCCATATCACCCATATCAAAGACTCGCTAGGAATGGCGCTTTCTGGAGGTGAAAGGCGACGCGTAGAAATTGCCCGTGCACTAGCAACAGAACCAAAATTTATATTACTAGATGAACCTTTCGCAGGTGTTGACCCTATTTCGGTTAATGATATAAAACACATTATTGTCCATTTACAACAACGCGGTATTGGCGTACTCATTACCGACCATAATGTACGTGAAACACTGACGATCTGTGAAAAAGCCTACATTGTCAGCGAAGGCCATATCATTGCTCAAGGCAGTGCCGACGATATATTACAAAACAAGCAGGTGAAGGATGTCTATTTAGGCAATGATTTTTCCCTATAGACAAGCCCACAAGCCACACACATCAAGAAAAATCAAAGCAAATAGGCATAAGTCTTGCTTATCACTTGCTTATGACTCAATGACTGACTAGAATTATGACTGTGAGCACGCAGCGGCTCAAAATAGCTTCTCTCATTTAATTGGCTGATTATTGTAGTTAAATTAATCTACAATAGAGCAGCTTGACTCAGACAGTAACGAGACATAGCCCGCAAAATGAAACAGTCCTTGCAACTAAAAATGGGTCAAAGCTTAACCATGACCCCTCAACTCCAGCAAGCTATTCGCTTGCTGCAGCTATCCACACTAGATTTACAAAATGAAATACAAGAAGCGCTAGACACCAACCCCATGCTAGAGGTTGCTGAAGATCTAAGCAAAACTGACAATAAAGAAACCAATGCCAATTCACAGGCAGAAATGCCAGCGAGTAAAGACCCTACAGCCGCCTCTAACACTGATGATAACGCTCCAAAAAACAGTGACACTAACGCCGAAGCAACAGAAGAACTAGAATGGTCGCAAACCATACCCGAAGATTTACCGGTTGATACTAGCTGGGATGATGTTTATCAAAGCTCATCAGTGGGCCCCAGTAGTTCCGCTACAGGTAGCGATGATGACGGTTTCGAAACACAAAGAAGTGGCACGGAAAGCTTACAAGACCACCTAATGTGGCAACTTAACTTAACGCATTTTTCTGACAAAGATCACTCCATTGCCCTCACTATCATTGATGATATAAAACCCTGTGGAATGCTGTCATCAAGTATCAACGATATCTTTACCGCTCTTACCGATAGCTTAGATGACATTGATGAAGACGAGGTCTTTGCCGTACTACATCGGCTACAACAATTCGATCCCCCCGGTGTTGCCAGCCAAAACCTAGGCGAGTGTTTATTGATTCAACTGCAGCAGCTTGAGCAAAAAAACCAATCAATAAAAGATATTAATAGCGAGATCGCTGGTGTAGAGTGCGCAAAAAAAATTGTTAGCGAGCACCTTGCGCTATTAGCCAGCCGAGATTACAAAACTTTGATGCGCAAGTTGCGCATCAAAGAAAATGAGCTCAAACAGGCGATAATACTGATCCAAAGCATGAATCCTCATCCCGGTGAAGATATTGGAAGTGACAACACAGAGTATGTGATTCCCGACGTCTTTGTTAGTAAAAAAAATGATCGCTGGGTAGTTGAACTCAACCCCGATATCGCACCCAAAATACGTATTAATAATCAATATGCGGGCTTAGTTAAACGTGCCGACTCCAGTAGCGATAACACCTATTTAAAAGATAATTTACAAGAAGCCCGCTGGTTTATAAAAAGTTTACAAAGCCGCAACGAGACACTGCTCAAAGTCTCCACCGCCATTGTTGAAAAACAGCGTGGTTTTTTAGACTTTGGCGAAGAAGCTATGAAACCGTTAGTATTACATGATATTGCCGAAGCCGTTGAGATGCATGAATCTACCATTTCTCGTGTCACTACCAATAAATATATGCATACTCCTAAAGGTATTTTTGAACTCAAGTACTTTTTTTCTAGCCATGTAAGCACTGATTCTGGGGGCGAATGCTCCTCAACGGCCATTAGAGCCATTATAAAAAAACTTATCTCCGCCGAAAATGTTGCTAAACCCCTCAGTGATAGTAAAATCACCAACTTACTTGGCGAACAAGGCATCAAAGTGGCCCGACGCACTATTGCAAAATATCGTGAATCCATGTCGATACCACCGTCTAATGAACGTAAACAATTAATTTAATTGTCCACATAACCTAGACTCAAAAAACACCTAAATCATTGAAGAATGAAATTTAACACACGATATCAACTATGAACATAAGCTCCCTTTTATCGCCAAAAAGCGTACTTTGCTTGCATAATAGCAGTAGTAAAAAACGTATATTAGAAGACATCTCCGAGCATTTAGGCGGACAATTTCCAGGGATTAATGCGAACACGATATTTAGTGCGCTCATTTCTCGGGAAAAGTTAGGCTCTACGGGTATTGGCAATGGCATTGCCATTCCTCACTGCCGCATACCTGAATGCAACAAAATTATTGCCATGTTGATCACACTGGAAAAAAGCATTGATTTCGATGCTATCGACAGCCGGCCTGTGGATGTTATTTTTGTCTTGCTCGTACCTGAGGATGCGAATGAAAACCATCTTAAAACACTCGCAAAAATTGCTGAAACATTTTCTGACGAAAAAATATTAAGCAGTGTTCGTCATGCGACTAACAACGATGAATTATTACAAGCAGTGCAGTCCACTTAAGACCTGAACACTCAATAGAGGTAAGGGCACCTATAAAATAACAGGCAAAACACGAGGTGAACATGCAATTAGTTATTATCAGTGGCCGCTCGGGATCGGGGAAGAGTACTGCACTCAATGTATTAGAAGATATTGGCTTCACTTGCATTGATAACCTTCCCGCATCATTACTGCCCGCTCTCGCAGAGCATAGCCACACATTAGAAAGCATGCGTTATGCTGTAAGTATCGATGCGCGTAATCACAATAAAGACCTCAAACAATTACCGGACATCATTCTCAGCTCACCGATTAATAAACTCGACTACCAAATCATCTTTCTCGATGCCAATGATGATGCATTAATACAGCGATTTAGTGAAACGAGACGTAAGCACCCACTAAGTAATTCAACTACAGATTTGCGTGAAGCTATCATCGAAGAACACAATCTATTAAAGCCCATTCTAGAATTAGCCGATATCTCTATCGACACTAGCGATATGAAATATCACGATTTGCGTGATTTTATTAAGCGACGCTTCGTCACCGTCGATGACGACAACCTAGCTATTATGTTTCAATCCTTCGGTTTTAAATATGGTATTCCCAAAGATTCCGACCTATTATTTGATGTTCGCTGCCTACCTAACCCTCACTGGAAACCTGAACTTCGCCCACTCACTGGCAAAGATGAGGCGGTTCAGGAATTTTTAAGCGAGCAACCTCAAGTAGAAGAAATGTACCAAGATATCAAACAGTTTTTAAAGCGCTGGCTACCTCGTTACAAAGAAAATAACCGCAGCTATATCACTATTGCCATTGGCTGTACCGGCGGTCAACATCGTTCAGTATATCTTTGCGAGCGCTTAGGCAATCATTTCGCCGAAATATCGAGTAATATTCAACATCGCCACAGAGAACTTTTACCCAATGATTAAAAAATCATTAGTGATTATCAATAAGCTGGGACTACATGCTAGAGCTGCAGCAAAGCTAACTGGTTTAGCAGGACGTTTTTCCAGTAAAATTGAGCTAAGCGTTAAAGACAAAACTGTAGACTGTAAAAGTGTCATGTCACTGATGCTATTAGCCGCCAGCAAAGGGACTCCTATTGAACTAACCACCGACGGTAAAGATGAAGTCGACGCCATAAATGCCATTGAAGCGTTGATCAACAATCGATTCGATGAAGCAGAATAACCTCCTATGCTAGGATAAGCGCCGGTAATATGCCGATAAATAAGACTGAAAATAGAGATAAAACCCAAGCCCACCTCAGCCAGCTATCTGACATTCTAGATAACAACGGCGAAATGCGCTCGGTTAGGCGTATGCTGAACGGCTTAAAGCCTATAGACATTTCGCGCTTACTAGAATCTTCGCCGCCACCATCCCGAAAAGTCCTCTGGTCCATGGTTGAAGACGATATTCGCGGCGAAGTATTACAAGAAATATCCGATGAGTTAACCGGACAAATACTCAAAACCATGAATACCCAAGAGGTCGCGGATATTACCGAAGGCCTCGATGTCGATGATGTCGCCGATATTTTACAACAGCTTCCCGACCGTATTATCCAAGAAGTACTGGAAGCGATGTCAACACAAAATCGCTTGCGCGTAGAAACCGTGCTGCTGTATGAAGAAGATACGGCTGGCGGTTTGATGAACACCGATATTATTACCGTACGGCCTCGCTTTACCTTAGATGTCGTCATTCGCTATTTACGTCGGCACGATGAAATACCTAACTCCACCGACCAATTATTTGTAGTCAACCAAGATGATGTCTTTTTAGGCACATTATCAATGAGTCAGTTACTCACATCCGACCCTAACATCAGCGTACGTGAAATTATGCGCACCGATTTGGAAGCGCTACCCACCACAATGGATGATAGCCAAGTCGCCCAATTATTTGAACAAAATGACTGGGTTTCCGCAGCCGTTATTGATGAAAATAGAAAAATTGTTGGACGAATCACTATTGATGATGTGGTTGATGTCATCAGAGAAGATGCCGATCACTCACTAATGAGTCTCGCGGGCCTCGATGAAGATGAAGACACCTTCGCGCCGCTAATGCGCACCACCCCAAGACGAGCAGTATGGCTAGGCATTAATTTACTCACCGCTATCCTAGCCTCTTCAGTGATTAACATCTTCCAAGATACCATCGATAAAGTCGTTGCTCTCGCCGTTCTCATGCCTATTGTTGCTAGTATGGGTGGGGTTGCGGGCAGCCAAACATTAACTGTAGTCATTCGCGGGATGGCCTTAGGTAAAATTGGCCCAACGAACCAACGCTGGCTATTATCACGCGAAGTGTTCTCGGGGCTATTAAATGGCCTATTGTGGGCAAGTATATTAGGCCTTATTACGGCTTGGTGGTTTAATGACATCACTATGGCGTTTATCATTGCAACAGCCACGCTGATCAATCTATTAACGGCTGCGGTTGGTGGTACGATGTTACCCTCCTTACTAAAAAAAATGGGGGCTGACCCTGCATTATCCGGTGGTGTTGCTTTAACCACACTAACCGACGTCGTTGGCTTCCTCTCTTTTCTCGGTCTAGCGACACTTTTTTATTCGTAACACTTTTTTATTCGTAACACTTTTTTACTCGTAACACGACTTACCACACCACTAAGGTCAGTACTTAAATGAACAATGAGCCCGAACACGACGAAGATGACTTGACAATTAGTCGCACAGCGCGAAAAAAATCGATGCAAATATACATTAAAATAGGAGAGGAATTACTTACCTTGAGCCGCTCCCAACTGAGCACAATTCCAGTAGACAATGAGCTATCAGAAGCTCTCAAGGTTGCAAAAAAAATTAAAGTCGGCAATGCCTTAAAAAGACAAATGTCCTTTATTGGAAAATTAATTAGAACAAATAATTATATTGAGATACAGGCCGCACTTGACGAGCTAAAACTGCAAGACGCACGCCATGAAAGCATCTCAAAAAAAGCAGAAAAATGGAGAGAGAAAATATTAGCAGAAGAACCTAAAGCATTGGCTGAATTTATTGGCGCGCATGACAACTGTGACAAACAAAAATTAAATCAACTAGTACGCAGTGCAATAAAAGAAGTAAAGCAAGAACTCAAGAGTAACGACACTGACTCAGGTGCGTCAAAAAATAAAAAAGCGTTATTTAAATTATTACGCATAACTATTTCAGAGCAAACTAGTTTAAGGGGGTAAAAGTACGAACAATTACTCGTATTCTTCCAGCAACGGACTTATAGCAGACTGACTTTTCTCTTCGTTTTCAGCTGATCTATTGTTAAAAATATTTAAAAATTTAACTTCCGGATCACTCCAATTACCTTTAATAGAGTAGGTTAGGCTTGACACCTTATCCACCTGAGGTTTAAAAATTTTACTAACAATATAAACACCCGCTGCCGCAGGCAAGCCTGCTGCCAAGGCCGCCACAAAAGTTAAATTTCCTCCTACGGGAAGCGTTGTCACTAGCACACCATCAATATTTTCATTTACGTAGTCAATTTTTCCTGCCATGGTAAATTTACTAGAAGGAGACTTCATCTGTAATGGTTCTTGAAAATATATCCATCCCTGATCAAATAAAAATCGACTGGTGATACGATCGAATACCACACCTTTCTTATATAAATCAGAAAAATCTAATTTCAATCGACGCGCCCACGTATTAAAGTTAAACAAGCCGAATAAACGCAAGACACCTGTTGACGCCTTAGTTTCATTTTGCACAAACAAACCATCCTTTAATTCTGCCTGCATATTACCCCTGAGCTTATCCATAGAGAAAAAAGCTGGAGAGCCATTCCATGCGACATTGATAGCAATGTCAGTGGTTTTACTTTCTATTAATGGCGGGAAGCCGAAGTCTTTAAAAAGATGATGGATTCCAGCGCCAGCCAACACACCCTTAAATATCGTCTCTCGTTGCGCAGGGAATTCACCAGAACCCTTTTCCGACCATATTAATGAAGCCCCTGCAGAATTAATTCCAGTTAAAGATAACTGACTAAACTCGGCACGAATATCATCCACCCTAACTCCATTTTTTATTGGGTTAATCATAAAGTCCCAACCACCTAGAGCAGTATCTTTATAATATAAATTCTTGACATTGATCTTTGCGGTCTTCACTAAAGAAAAGTCCATCTCCGCCAATGGGTCGACCACAACACTAGCCAGGTCTTTTTTCACGCCATCGCCTAAAATAATGAAATGGTTCAAGTCCACTTTTATTGGTGTAGCGAAGGTATCATCAACAATAAAGCCGCCATCAATCATTTTATTGTTGATATGTGCATCCCATATATTACCAATACGTTTGCCGACAACACTAACATTATCAATAACAGTTTCTCTAACCGACAATTTTTCTATATCAATATCAAAGTTCAACATTGCTATTAATTTTTTTGATTTTAATGTATTTTTTTTTGGCTCGGGCCAAGACGAAAGAAAATTAAACCACTGACCTACCGAAAACTCTTTCAATGATGCTCGAACAGAAAAGGTTTCTTTACGCTGCACTTTAAATGGAGGAGAAAGCAGTTCTTCAGTTCGGCCAACCAACAAAACTCCTGACCGATTACTGCCATCAAACTCTGCTCTAATGTCGTCACCCAATTGTACAACGTACTTAGTCGAATTATCTTTAAGCCATCCAGTTAACTCGAAGCTCTTTAACTGATTTTTGTTTTTAGCAAAAGGAACTGGAAGATCACTAGATAGCCCCTTTAAATTAGAAGACAGTGATAATTTCGCCGAATATTTTCTACTTTTTTTATCAGTAGGTACACGAATATTGAGATTATAAGCTACACCACCAGACAACTGCGGAAAAATCGAAATACCCATCCATTCAGACAAAGGCTTTATATTAACAAAGCTATCGCCAGTAATGGATAAGTATTCTCCATCAACCAAGCTATCACTCGATGACTTACGCGCAAGCTGTGTAATGCTAAGTGGTAAAGTATTGCCAAACAAAGATACTGACAACCCATCAGAATACAAGCCTCGTTGATTAGAGTAAAAAAGAAAACCCTTAACTGCCTGTATATTTAACTTTCGCGTATTAGACTGAAATTCATTATTCTTAAATGTAACTTTAACTAACTGTTTTGAATTAGTGCTTGCCGTTTTCACCTCGGTCAACAAAGGAACATTAACATTAACATCCAAACTCATATCGCCAGTAGCAGACCATGCATCAAGACTGTTGCCAACCTTAGTGCGCAGCCATGTTTCCTTTAGCAAACGTAAACCCGTAATGGCAGGTAAGTCTGTGTTCAGCCGAACATTCAGCTCCTTCTTATTATACTCTTGCCAGGTCACCCTTAACTTATCTATTGGTTCATCTAGCATCTTTGCTTGGGTACTGAATAATTGAGCATACTCGTCATCCACTAACACTTTCGCCGTAGCTTCTTGTAATGTAGGCCAGTCTGGGCTAAATGAAATCTCTGTTTCCTCAGCATCCAAAAAAAGCTGCAAGCTGCGCGTATTGTTCTCTCCGGAAGAACCACCACGATAAATAAAACCGGTCTGACTTATATTACCTGCACCCAAGCTAGTCGATAGCCAATGGGTTAATGCCTTAGGTAATTTTTTAGGAACAAACTGTTGATAATGTTCTACTGAACTATTTTTTATTCCTAGCTGTAAAATAAAATTACTTTTTGGGTCATCACCTCCCCAAGGAATATTTGCCAAAAAATAGCCATTACCTTCACCAAAACTAGAGCTCACCTTAACCGCACCACTATTGACAGTAACACGCTTATTCTTCGGCTCCCATAGCCATGCCATTTGGCCTTTTATATGATCAAAGTGTAATGCCTGCTGATAGATTTTCTTGGGGAAAAACTTAAAATCATTGGTCTCCACATTGACAAAGCCTTTATGCAAATTAGTTTCTACATAACCATTCACATTATCAATACCGGGAATATAGCTAGATGGACTACTGGAAACATCCACTAAGTTGGCAGACAATATCGATTTCTGCCAATTCGTTTTATTAACATCCACAATAATATTATCAACGCTGCCGTCTAAAGCCATCTCCGCTATCGCTTGCCCAATTTTTTTGGGCAAGGTAAAACGATCGTCAACCCAACTCGCCCATGCTTTAAGCGATACACTATCAATCATTAAGCGTAATGCTTTCTGTGGCTCTTGTTGCAATAATAACTGCTCTATGCGCTGAGTATTATCTACCATTATATCGCGCAAGCCTATTGACCAACCTTTAGCTCGCCCATAGCTACCACGCACATTGGCAGCAACCGGAATATTAAGTAAATGTTGTTTAGAATGCGTAGTTTGAGCAAGGCCAGACAGAGAAAAATTACCGACAAACTCAACACGTTGAACCGTTTTAAAATCAAACCACCATGTGCCATTAATCGTTGATTGCCGACTAATGTCAGCTGAAGAAAGGTCATCATTAATGGCAATATTATGATCAGGTAAAAAACCTTCGGCAATATCATTAAGCGGAAATCCCTTTAATTGTAAATAGCCTATGGAATAACCCTCTTCTCCTCTTGCGCCTTGCCTCTCCAAGACTAATGAAAAAGCTTCCTCCCCCTGAATGCTAGCGGCTGCGGTTAAGCGATGAAAATCGCCCGCGTTTTCTATTTGCACTGAAGGAATGGTGGTTCGAACCACTTTATTATTAGAAAAAGTTAACTGGACATCTGCATTATTTACGCTTATTTGGGAAACGCTTTCGAAAATTTCTTTTGGACTATAATAATGCCTATCATTACCCCCAACAGGAAAGCCCGCAACTTTCCACTGCCCCCCCTCTCCCTGCCTAACATCGAGATAAATTTCATCAAGCGCCACCTGCGCCCAAACCCATTGAAACCGGAATAAACTGGCCAATATATCCACTGTAAAGTCTGCTTTATCAACACTTAATAATTTTTTTCCGTCGCCGTCACTAATCGCTATATTATTCACTAATACATGTGGACGTAAACCATACCAAGTAGCGCTTATACGTCCTAGACTGACGTCAGCATTTATTTCGGTACTTAAAAATTGCACTATGGAGGGACGCACTCGATCTACTTGTGGCGCTAACAATCTAAGCGATTGCAACAGCACAGCTATCAACACAACAATAGCTGCTAAGGTATAGTAATAATAACGCGGACTATGCGCTAAAAATTTATACATATAAATTTCACTTGATTACACATAGCAAAAATATGACCTTTAACAGGAAGTAGACTAGAAAATCGATTTATATAGCACTACAACGCACATCATCTCATTCAAAAACTGAACAATAACTGACATACGCCTCAGTATTAGGGTATACGATAATATATCTTAATCGTTCTCAATGTTACCACGGTCAATGGCCACATAAATGCTGTCACTAGCGCCGCAACCAAAAAAATAGGGGTGTCCACGCTCTTCCCCATAAATCCACTAGCCCAATTACCAAACAATTGGTAAATACCCACCAAGACAAATACCCAAGCCGCTTGCTGCCATAGAGCATAGCTACGGATACGCTGATAGGCCAAATGGGAAATATACGCAACCACGATTAACCCAATGGAATGATATCCCATCGGTGATAACGTAATAACATCCAACAACAAACCTGCTATCCAGGCACCTAAAAGGCCAAAGTGCTGAGGTGAATAAGTCGACCAATAAATAACAACCAAAGCCATGAACTCAGGTCGCCAGCCACGCCACTCAAAAGACAAAGGCACAATCGATAAAAGCAGTGCTAACAAAATAGAAAGGAACATTAGCCAGCGCATGACTTATTGACCTTGATTCACTGCGCCGGCGACGCTGTCATTAAAAGCCAATAACACATAGCGGCTACGATTCAATTGCGCCGTAGGGGTTGCGTAAACTGTGGCAAATGATTGACCTGGATCGTGATTCACCGATTGCACTGTAGCAACAGGATAACCTGCAGGAAAGCGGCCCCCAAGCCCTGAGCTGATCAATAAATCACCTTCCTTAATATCCATAGTGCTAGGGACATAACGCAATCGTAGCCGATATAAATCACCAATACCCTCAATGACCGTACGCACATTATTGCGGCTTATCTGCACCGGAATCGCATGGGAGTCATCCGTAATAAAGAGCACTTCAGCAGTATTATAAGTAATTGCCACTACCTGTCCCACCAAACCAAAAGCGTCAAGTACCGCTTGACCTGTATAAACGCCGTCTTCACTGCCTTTATTGATAATTACTTTATGTACTTTAGAGTCTGGAGAAATACCAATCAACTCAGCGACTAATATTTTGTCCTGCAAGAGCTTTGATGAATTCATCAAAGCGCGCAAACGATTATTTTCGTTAGCTAATGCGTCCATTTTTTGCAACTTTGCCGCCTGAATCAGCACGGTATCCATTAAATGGGTATTTTCTTCAATTAACTGCTGACGAGAAGATACATTGACCTCAAACCAATCCATCATATAACGGGGTAAATGTGTCACCCAATAGAAGGGCGTGGCTAAGGTATTTAGATGGCTGCGTACCGGAGCGAAATAATTCGTATAACGACTAATGCCTAATAGTACTAACGACAATAATACTAAAACGATTAATCGAGAAAAATAAGAAGGGCCTTTACTAAACAATGGTTTGATAACTTATCTCCTGACAAAAGTATCTGACAAAATATAAGGTAGGCACATCAAGGAGCCGCTGAATGCGTCTGGAGTAGATTTTCGGTGAGATAACATCATTTGATTTAAGGGCACCTCTAAAAACAGTATTTTTTTCGTGAGTGCAAGAAGGCGCCGCGCGGAGAACCGCAGTGTATAAGGCATACATGAGGATTCGAGCACAGAGCCGACGCAGCAATCGCGGTAAAAGTGCGTGTTTAGAGATGCCCTTAAGGCGAAGGCTGAAGCTAATAGCGGGCTATTGGCAAAACCTTCCACGCTTCCGTTCCTGCTAACGCTCATTACCTATCTCCCTATAGGCAACGAAAAAGCAGGTTATTTTAACCTGCGGGAAATAACCCATGACCTGTTCAGCGGTTCCTCGACATATGCTGAGGATTAAAATTCTAGGAAGTCCATGCTACGGTCATCCATCCATTCCATTGCCACACCACCGCCTCTAGCAACGCAGGTCAACGGATCATCAGCAACGATAACGGGTAACCCCGTCTCTTCTGCCAACAACAAATCAATATCACGCAATAAAGCACCACCGCCCGTTAACACCATGCCACTTTCAGCAATATCTGAGGCCAACTCAGGAGGTGATTGCTCTAAGGCACTTTTAACCGCTTGAACAATACCTGCTAAAGGTTCTTGCAACGCCTCCAACACTTCGCCGCTGCTTAAGGTAAAACTGCGAGGCACGCCCTCGGCCAAGTTGCGTCCACGAATATCGATGTCGCGAGACTCGCTGCCAACATAGGCACAACCCACTTCTTGCTTGATACGTTCGGCTGTAGCATCACCAATGACACTACCGTAATGACGACGCACATAATTCACAATCGACTCATCAAAACGATCACCACCAATACGAATAGAATCGGAATACACCACACCATTTAATGAAATAACCGCAATTTCTGTCGTACCACCACCAATATCGACCACCATAGAACCCGTAGCTTCCGCAACACGTAAACCCGCACCAATGGCAGCAGCGCGCGGCTCTTCAATTAATCTTACTTCACGTGCGCCAGCGCCTAAAACCGACTCGCGAATGGCTCTTTTCTCTACCTCTGTAGATAAACAAGGCACACACACTAATACTCGTGGACTTGGCTGAAACCAACTATTTTCATGCACTTTACGCATAAAATGCTGCAACATTTTTTCAGTCACTTGGAAGTCTGCAATCACACCATCTTTAAGTGGACGAATGGCAGTAATATTGCCTGGCGTACGCCCCAACATGCGTTTCGCTTCAACACCTACAGCCTGCACTTGTTTTTGGCCGTTATGAGTACGAATAGCGACAACCGATGGTTCGTTGAGAACAATGCCCTTCTCACGAACATATATCAGCGTATTCGCTGTACCTAAATCGATTGAGAGGTCATTAGAAAACAAACCCCGAAGACGTTTCATTTTAAACATGCAATACATACCACCTGAGATTAGCCGCCTATTATTTAGCGGGTTACTGACAATCTGATTTTTTTGACTATTTTATGCTTGTCATCTTTTATTATTATTGGCATCACCAGCATAGGTTTTCACACTACACATTTTCACACTCAAAATACAAAATAATGCCACTGTTAACACGCAAGATAAAAACAGCAACACAAACGATACGCGACTCTAACAATGACAGCGATTTTGAGCAAGAAGCAAATGCTCAAGTGCCTTATTTTATTGATTTTTCTCGATAAAAAACCCATTTTTGCAGATGAAAATAGAAAACTACGTTAAAATAAGTCATTAAACATAGATTACAATATAAATTGTATCATCTATGCTCTGCTTGAAACTGCTTGAAAAATTGGAGAACCCTGTGAAGCACGAAGATATCATCGCACTCGCTCACCTCGCTCGTATCAACATCGACAATGACATGGTAGACGATGTGACCAACAACATTAACAATATTCTTGCACTAGTGGATCAACTCCAACAGGCAAATACCGATGGCATAGAGCCGATGTCTCACCCACTGGATGCCTGCCAACGGCTTCGGGCAGATGTCGTCACCGAAGTGAACCAACGTGACGCACTACAATCAGTAGCGCCAGCCACTGAAGCAGGTTTGTTTTTAGTCCCCAAAGTCATCGAATAAACGAACTCACATTAAGTAAGTGAAGTAAAACTGTCACTGCTAACCACACTCACACTATTGATTCGAAGGAATATCAGCACCATGCATCACCTTACCATTGCTGAACTCATTACTGGTCTGCGTAACAAAGACTTCTCCAGTACCGAACTCACCCAACATTATCTTCAACGTATTCGCACATTGGATAGCCAGTTTAATAGCTATATCAGTATTAGCGAAGCATCAGCACTCGACAGTGCCCTACAAGCAGATAAACAGTTAGCCACTGGCACTGCAGCAGACCTTTGCGGTATTCCTATTGCCCATAAAGACCTATTTTGCACTCAAGGTATTCGCACTAGCTGTGGCTCTAAGATGCTGGATAATTTTATCCCGCCTTACAGCGCCACCATTGTCGAAAACCTAGCCAATGTGGGAGCCGTTACTTTAGGCAAAACCAATATGGATGAGTTCGCTATGGGTTCTTCCAACGAGTCTAGCTTTTATGGTGCCACCAAGAACCCCTGGAATACCGATTGCGTCCCGGGCGGTTCATCAGGTGGCTCCGCTGCCGCGGTTGCTGCACAACTCGCAGCAGCCACTACAGGCAGTGATACCGGTGGCTCTATACGCCAGCCCGCTAGTTTTTGTGGTTTAACTGGCCTTAAACCCACCTATGGCCGCGTGTCACGCTGGGGAATGGTGGCTTACGCTTCCAGCCTCGACCAAGCCGGCCCCATTACCCGCACCGCTGAAGATGCCGCCATCATGCTCAACACCATGGCCAGCTTTGACAGTAAAGATTCCACCTGTGTCGATGAAGCCAAACCCAATTATACCGCCAGCCTTAACCACTCCATTAAGGGGTTACGCATTGGCGTTCCTGAAGAATATTTTCAAGAGGGCTTAGATAACGGTGTCGCCATACTGGTACAAGCAGCACTGGCAGAATACGAAAAACTGGGGGCAACACTACACCCTATTTCACTACCGCATACGCATCTAGCCGTACCGGCGTATTACGTGATTGCTCCCGCAGAGGCTTCCGCTAATCTTTCGCGTTTTGATGGCGTGCGCTATGGGCACCGCTGCAAAGACCCTAAAGATTTAATGGATCTATATCAACGCTCACGGGAAGAAGGCTTTGGCGAAGAAGTTAAACGCCGTATTATTGTCGGTGCTTACGCCCTATCAGCGGGATATTACGCTGCGTATTATCGCAAAGCTCAACAAGTTCGCCGCCTAATTAAACAAGACTTTGTCGAGGCCTTTAAAAACGTCGATATCATTGCCGGCCCAGTAGCGCCCACAACCGCATTTGCCATTGGCGCCAAAGCAAAAGATCCTGTATCGATGTATCTTGAAGATATTTATACCTTGCCCACCAATTTAGCCGGGCTCTGCGGTATGTCTATCCCCTGCGGTATCAGCGCAGGAAAACCCGTAGGCTTACAGCTCACTGGCAATTATTTTGCCGAAGCCCAGCTATTGAATGCTGCTCATCAATTTCAACTTCAGACTGACCATCACAAAAAAACTGCGATTAAATAAGGCCGTAAAAGATTATGCAATGGGAAACCGTCATTGGCTTAGAAGTTCACGTACAACTAGCCACCAACACTAAAATATTTTCAGGCGCCAGCACCCAGTTTGGCGCCGAACCCAACACTCAGGCCTGCGCTATTGACCTAGCCATGCCCGGCACATTACCCGTGGCTAACGAAAAGGCTTTTCGCTATGCGGTTATGTTTGGCCTCGCCATTAACGCAGAAATTGGCAAACGCTCGGTATTCGAACGCAAAAATTATTTTTACCCCGACTTACCTAAAGGCTACCAAACCACACAATTAGATGAGCCTATCGTGGGCCCAGGGATTGTTGAGATTGCCTTAAGCGATGGTTCGACCAAAGCGATTCGCATTCATCACGCTCACCTAGAAGAAGATGCGGGCAAATCACTGCATGAAGATTTTGAAGGCATGTCGGGCATTGATCTCAACCGCGCGGGCACACCGTTAATCGAAATCGTGTCTGAACCCGACATCAGTAATTCAGAAGAAGCCGTAGCTTTTGCTAAAAAGCTGCACTCATTAGTTATCGCGTTAGGCATTTGCGATGGTGAAATGTCTCAAGGTTCCATGCGTTTTGACGTCAACATTTCCATACGCCCCCAAGGTGAAGAAAAACTCGGTACGCGCACTGAAACCAAAAACCTAAACTCATTTAAGTTTATGGAAGAAGCCATTGCCCTAGAAGTCGCGCGCCAGATAGACGTAATTGAAGACGGTGGCACCATCAGACAAGAAACACGCCTCTACAATGCCGACACCAAAACCTCACGCGCCATGCGCAGCAAAGAAGAAGCTAACGACTACCGCTACTTCCCCTGCCCTGATCTATTGCCCGTCATTTTAGATGACGAATACATTGAAGGCGTACGCGCACAATTACCCGAGCTACCGGCCGAACGCTGCCAACGCTTTATCAATGAGCACGGCTTATCGGATTACGACGCCAACATTCTCAGCGACCATTCCGCTACCGCTAATTTTTTTGAACGCGCAGTAAAAATCTGCAAAGACGCCAAGCTCACCACCAACTGGATTATGGGTGAACTCAGCGCACGCCTTAATAGCGATGAAAAAACCATTAGCAACAGCCCTATTTCGCCAGAGCAACTAGCCAATCTAATCGAACGCATTAAAGACAATACCATTTCCAACAAAATTGCTAAGCAAGTATTTGATGGCCTATGGCAAGGCGAAGGCGACACAGCCGATGCCATCATCGAAGCTAAGGGCTTAAAACAAGTCTCCGATACTGGCGCCTTAGGCAGTATGGTAGACGAAGTGATTGCGAAGAACTCCGCCCAAGTAGACAACTACCGTAAGGCCGACCCGGATAAACGCCCTAAAATGCTCGGCTTCTTTGTTGGGCAAATCATGAAAGCCTCCAAAGGCCAAGCTAACCCAAAAATGATCAATGAAATACTTCTCAAAAAATTAAACCAACTGATTTAGGAACACCTAATGGCACTAAAAAAAGACAAACAAAAAGTACTTGGCGAATTCTTCGACGATGAGCGCATAAGATCATTTTTTGAATACGCAGCCAATGACGGTGAAAGCACCGATTTTCATCTACTAGAAAAAGCCTATCGCGGCATGATTGCAGAAAACTTTGCTACCTTTATTCGCTTTTTCAAAGAAGAGGGCAAAGACATTAACGCAAAAGACCAATATGGTGACACTTTTTTGCAAAGCATAAAAACTCACCGCGAAGCGAAAGTCTACATTGAAACTCTAGAAAAACATGGCGCACTATAACCATGCATTCGCCATTAAACGCTAATAAAAACACTGTATTTGCAGGCACTGCTTATTTAAGTGCCGGTGCTCGCCTATTACTACAACCGGGGATGAAACGCTTCGTACTTATCCCCTTTATTGCCAACTGTATTATCTTCGTTTTTCTCACACTATCGTTAATTAACCACTTCTCAAGCATTCAGCAAGGGTTTTCCGACTTTTTTCCGGATTGGGGTTGGCTGAGTTACATTGTGGCTTTTCTGTCCGGCTTATTTATTTTCATTATCTTGCTGATTTACGGTTACAGCTTTACTGTGTTCACCAATATTATTGCTGCTCCTTTTTATGGTCGGCTAGCGGAAAAAATAGAAGAGAAAGTTTGTAGTCAAGTTGTGCCAACCGAAACTATTAGCAGTATGATTTTTCGCACACTTAGGCGTGAAATGGTGAAATTGTTTTATTTTATTAGCCGTGGAATATTCGTGTTTATCGGCTTATTTTTTCTATCCTTTATCCCACTATTTAACTTTCTAGTCCCCATCCTTGCCTTGCTTTGGGGAACATGGGTAATGACCTTACAATACATTGACTATCCAGCTGACAATCATCAACTGCCTTTTACCGAACTACGCAAACGAATTAAATCCCAGCAATACTCCACCGTGGGTTTTGGTGGAACCATTATGCTGTGCAGCATGATACCCGTGGTGAATATTTTCATTATGCCCATCGCGGTCGCTGGAGGCACTTTATTTTGGATCAACGAATTGCGCCAAGACTTTATCGAAGCTATAGATTAGCAAAAGCTACCCGTAAGAAATTAATTGACACCATGCTTACTGACGTAACCCTGAACGCTATAGTTAAAGTCCAGTTACTACTTAAAACCAAGACAATTCAGGGTCATATAACTTGATATTAATGCAGTGGGGCACCCATATATTTCCCACTCACCGCTTTACCAAGCGACTGATTTGCAAAGCATCGGATACTTCCTGAGCCAATTTTTCACTACTCATTAAAGCAAGCATTTTTAAAGCCGCCATATAGCTGACGATACCACCATTACTGGTAATTACATTCCCGTCAACTACATAATTACTGTCTTTTTTTACCCTGACCTTTGGGTAGGCTTTCTGAAATTCTAACTCGCCACCCGCCCACGTTGTCGCTTGCTTACCATTAAGCAATCCCGACTCTGCTAACAGCAATGCCCCCGAACAGTTGCTTCCCAACCAGACGACATGTTTTGCTTGTGTCTGAATAAAGTTAATTAATACTTCATTGTTCAATAGCGACTTCATATCGTAGGCACTAGGAAGCAGAAGCACGGTAAGTTTTTGCTCCTCGGTAATGTTGGTATCGACGTTAATCTTTATACCTTCTTCAGTGATAATGGTCTTTTGCGTGTTCACATTTATCATTTGCACATCGTAATCAGTAAACCATGATAGTCGTGTGGCCGCTCCGAACACTTCAGCCGGTCCAATTACATCACTGGTTAACACACCATCAAACACTATAATACCTATAGTTTTTTTAGCTGCATGAGCTTGACCGACCATTAATATAAAAGCAGTAAATACAAAAAAGGGTAATAGTTTTTTCATCAATAAATCCTGTTAAAGTGCATGGTTTGATAATTTTACAGATACTTTCAACATGATAAATAATCAACATTTCATTTTATAAGTGTTTATAATTCATGAATGGATAAACTGAACCTCATTAATGTATTTTTATTGGTAGCTCGTTTAGGTAGCTTTACCGCGGCATCCGCGCACCGAGGCATTGATCCCTCGACAGTATCAAAAGCGATCCAGCAGCTGGAAACACATTTAGGTGTGCGCCTGTTTAACAGAACAACACGACAACTTCAGCTAACTGGCGCAGGCGAAACATACCGAAAAAAATGTGCTGATCTATTAGGTGGGCTAGATGACTGTGAACAGCAATTGCATACAGAGCATAATTTGCCTTCAGGATTATTAAGCATTAATTTACCTGTCGCCTATGGGCAACTCTATGTAATGCCAATGATAGGGCATTTTCATGCGCTATATCCCGACATCCAACTGGACATCAGTCTCAATGATGATTATGTGGACATAATAAGTAATTCAATTGATGTGGCGATCCGTTCTGGACACTTACAAGACAGTCGTTTGGTTGCGAAAAAATTATCGCCGATGGATTTTGTATCCTGTGCATCACCCTCTTTCTTGGCGCGCAGTAAAAAAATCACTTTCTTTAATATAGAGAGTCAAGCCTGGATATTATATCGCTTTTTACATACCGGTCGGACCATGCCCGTTTACCGCATAAAGGGAAAAGGCAAAAAAAAGCAGTCATTTGAGTTTTCGCCTAAACCAGT
>JBLHJR010000033.1:0-29257 GCA_047619205.1 Candidatus Endobugula sp.
TGGTTTTTAATGAATGGTTTTTAATGAATGGTTTTTAGATAATAATTTTTAACGGGAGTAGAGGAGTTCAGAATAAAAAATGTACAAAGCAAAAAAAAGATTTATCGCCGGTGCCGTTTGCCCGCGTTGCAGCGAGATGGATAAGCTGGTGACTTACAAAGAAGGAGATAAGGAGTTTCGCGAATGTGTTAGCTGTGACTTTCATGATGAAATGCGTTTTCAGCAAAATCAACGGGAAGTTGATACGCGGGTCAATGTCAGTTCAGAACAGGCGAAAGTAGAAACTCAAGTGTTGATGCTGGATCCGAAGGGCAGCCTTAAAAAGCATTAGGGCATTACTGTACGCACTTTCCACGATCGGCTACGTGCTCCCTGTGTTAAACCTACAAACCGCAGTTGGATCACGAAAGTATGCACAAGTTATTGATGCGCCTAGCCAATGTCAAAAGCGTCTCATCACCAATAAGGTGACTACGCGTTTTCGAAATTCACTATGCACACCAATAACTTGCACATCTTTTTCGCGCCCAACTGCCGTTTGTAGGTTAAAGGGAGTCGGGTTAGGTATGCCTTTACACTGCGGTTCTCCACGCGACCCTTCTAGCTCAGTAGCGCCAATTATTGGTGCACTCACGAAAAAAATACTATTTTTAGGGGCGCCCATTAGGCGATTTGCGGCTTGTAAGCACGAAAATGGCGCCTGCGTTTTCGGCGGACCCCTCGTTCCTGAGAGGCAACATGAGAGGTGAGACGCGCTGAAAAATTTAAACGCTATTGACTTGAGTTCGTCATCACAGCAGGCTGGAATTCATAGTTAATATGGCTGCCTGTCTTACTGAGATGAGGAACTAGGAGCCTGTTGGACTTAACACTGTCCTACTGCGGAAAAGCAGAAAACAGCCATTTTTCACGGTCAATTTCGTTAAATAGGGCGACTATTCGACTTAATCGACTGCAAAAACTGACTAATTTCTGCTTTCCCTCGCTAGGAACGGTTAAGCCTGACTGGCTCCTAGTGTTTTTTAAAGGTATCACGTCTAACACCCTCGGCCCCATCATTCAAAAACACCACTAAGATCGTCACCTAAAAACGGCCAACGCTCTAATACCGCTTGCCAGCCTTTGTTTTTCAATTCTAGTGTTGTGGCTTTAACGGACGTTTGCTGAAAAAGCTGTTTGGCTTTATCTGCTGAGCCAACATTAATCAGTTCTAGTTGAATCAATACGGTTTGATCGAGTAAGTTGGCCTGTTCGTCACCTATTAAGGTATGCGCGACAAGATTCGCATGGGCCATATCAATGGGGGCGAGGGGGAGTTGCCGTTCTAGCGTAATACGGTCATTTAACTCTTCCATCATCCGATGAAATAAATAGGCTTTACAGAGTAGCGCATGTAATCCTGATTCGGCGTCAGAGACGGGATGTGGCTCGAAAAAAAACTGTTGTGCTGTATCCAGAAAGGGTTGGGTATAACTGTCGCATCCCGTCATTTCAGCCAGTGCTTGAAAAGCCGATAAGTGCTTAGGTGCAGAGGCGATGTAGTGACGAACAAAACCCAGTACCAGCTGGTCAGTGCCAGCAGCCGGGAGAGTAAATAACACGCGCAACATATTCAGACGCTGATCAACCAGTGCAGCAATGGTGTTTTTACTATCGTCAGTGTCGAGCAAACCTTGCAAATACGCTTGCAGTGTTTGAAAGCTGCTATTTACCTTTTTTTTCATAGGGTTATTTATACTATCAGTGATGGAAATATTCAAGTTGTCATGCGAATAAAGCATCGGTGTTTTAAATCAGTGTCTTAATAGGGTAGCTTAGAGATGGGTTGATTGCGATTTTTACGGTTAAAAAGCGAACGATAAACACAAAAAACTCGCTTTACCCCCCCTTAAAACCACAAAATTATTGACATTATTAAACTGCTGTGGCCCCCTACGCGCTGGGATAACTAGGCTGGATGGTTTTGTGCTGATATTGTCCCTAGGTTGTGATGATTTATGAGCAGTAACATGTTGATTAGTCCCCTTTTGGACGTCAGCAGTAGCCGCTTGACTTTATACATAACATTTTATACCCACGCGAATGGCGAGCACCATTCTTGTTGTGCGAGAGTGTAAATCTAGGCATCCGCTTTAGAGCTTCTCTCCTGTAAAAAATGTTTAAGATAAAGAATAGGGTTCAGTCGTGTGTTTGGAGTAAATATAAAACGTGCAAACACCGGTAATCGTGACAAACACTGTAAAAAACACAGTGCCACAGTTTAAGAATACCGTAACGTAAAGAATACCGGAAAGAGTAACGTAAAAAAGGTAACACCAAGCAAATAGCCTACAACTTTCCTAGCGAGAAGTCGTTTGCTGTGCTTTAGTGATACTAGGGTATCCATAGTGCGCAAGGTGCAGCGCTAGGCGACATTTAATAAGCTTAATCTAATAGGCGCTTTCACAGCCTTTAGCAATAAGAATAAATATAACTCTATCTACACGGAGCATTGGGAGATGGTAAACACAATAAACCGGCTTATGGCCTGGTTGTCTATTCCAGCATTATGGTTGAGCCTACTATTCACTAGCGGCCAAGCCTTAGCTGAAGAGAGTGGGCGCTCTAGTATGAATATGCCAGTGGGTGTAACGCCTATTAGTGTTGATGTATACGGGCTGCACATGTTGATGTTCTGGTGGTGTGTCGGCATTGGCGTCGTGGTTTTTGGCGTGATGTTCTATTCTATGATTGTTCACCGCAAAGCCAATGGCGCTAAAGCGGCAAATTTTCATGAAAGTACCGCATTGGAAATTCTTTGGACAGTCGCACCTTTCGTTATTTTGATTGGCATGGCGTTTCCAGCGACTAAATCATTGATCAAGTTATATGATACCTCCGAGTCTGAGGTAGATATCGTGGTGACGGGATATCAATGGTATTGGAAATACGAATACCTCGATGAAGAGGTGAGTTTTTTTAGTCGCTCGAGTACGCCTCAAGAGCAAATTTATAATTTAGCACCTAAAGGTGACAACTACTTGTTAGAAGTAGATGAGCCTCTGGTGATCCCCATCAATAAAAAAGTGCGCTTTTTGGTGACGTCCAACGACGTCATTCATGCGTGGTGGGTGCCTGATTTTGCCGTTAAACGCGATGCGATACCGGGTTACATCAATGAAAGCTGGGCTAAAGTTGAGCGCGTAGGCACTTATCGTGGTGTGTGTGCGGAGCTATGCGGTAAAGATCATGGTTTTATGCCGATTGTAGTGAAGGCGGTCCCAGAAGACGAATACACGGCATGGCTAGTCGATCGTCGTGAGCAAGCAGCAAAAATCAAGGCGCTTACTAGCAAAACATTTACCCTTGATGAGTTAATGGTTCAGGGCGAGCAAGTCTATGCGAAGGCTTGTGTAGCTTGTCATGGCGTCAATGGTGAAGGCGGGATAGGTAATGCAATTGCCGGAAGTCTTATTGCTACAGGTGAGATCACCAATCATCTAGATGTTGTTTTAAATGGTGTGAGCGGTAGTGCGATGGGCGCTTATAAAGACCAGTTATCCGAAGTAGATGCCGCTGCGGTCATTACTTACCAGCGTAATGCGTTCGGTAATGAAGCGGTTAGCAAAACAAGTAGTTCGGTGCAGCCGATCGACATTCTTAATTTTAAGCAAGGCAAATAACTCTAATAATATAGGAGTAGGGGAATTATCATGGCTCACGGTCCTGCTAAAGGTTTTACACGTTGGTTATATACCACCAACCACAAAGACATTGGTTCAATGTATCTTTGGTTCAGTTTCTCGATGTTTTTACTGGGCGGCGTTTTCGCTCTAGTGGTTCGCGCAGAATTATTTGAACCCGGGTTACAAATTGTTGAGCCTGAATTTTTTAATCAAATGACCACCATGCACGGTTTGATCATGGTTTTCGGTGCGGTCATGCCAGCCTTTGTTGGCTTGGCAAACTGGATGATTCCAATGATGGTCGGCGCGCCAGATATGGCCTTGCCACGGATGAATAACTGGAGTTTCTGGATTCTTCCGTTCGCCTTTCTGATGATGGTGTCGACTTTATTTATGGAAGGCGGTGGTCCTAACTTCGGTTGGACATTTTATGCGCCACTATCTACTACTTATGCACCACCCAGTGTGACCTACTTTATTTTTGCCGTACATATCATGGGTGCAAGTTCGATAATGGGTTCTATTAACATTATCGCGACTATCTTCAATATGCGTGCCCCTGGCATGACCTTAATGAAGATGCCTTTGTTTGTGTGGACATGGTTAATTACCGCATATCTCCTCATTGCGGTTATGCCAGTACTAGCGGGCGTGGTGACGATGATGTTGATGGACATCCATTTTGGCACCAGCTTTTTTGATGCCGCCGGTGGTGGTGATCCCGTCTTATTCCAGCATGTGTTTTGGTTCTTTGGTCACCCTGAAGTGTACATTATGATTTTGCCGGCCTTTGGTATTGTGAGTGCGATTATCCCTACCTTTGCGCGCAAGCCTTTGTTTGGTTACTCTTCTATGGTTTATGCCACAGCCTCTATTGCATTCTTAAGCTTTATTGTTTGGGCGCATCACATGTTTACGGTAGGTATGCCGATTGCGGGTGAGTTGTTCTTTATGTACGCGACCATGTTGATCGCCGTACCGACGGGTGTGAAAGTCTTTAACTGGGTCACTACCATGTTCCGTGGTTCAATGACGTTTGAAACGCCGATGTTGTTCTCTATCGCTTTTGTAATCTTGTTTACCATTGGTGGCTTCTCTGGTTTGATGTTGGCGATTGCGCCAGCAGATTTCCAGTATCACGATACCTATTTTGTCGTAGCGCATTTCCACTATGTGTTGGTACCGGGTGCCATCTTCTCTATTACCGCTGGCGTCTATTATTGGCTACCTAAGTGGTGTGGCAATATGTACAACGAAACCATGGGTAAAACCCAATTTTGGTTGGCATTTGTTGGCTTGAACCTCACCTTCTTCCCGATGCACTTTGTCGGCTTGGCGGGCATGCAGCGTCGTGTACCGGACTACAATCAGTTCTTCGCTGACTTTAATATGGTGTCTAGTTATGGCGCCTTTTTATTCGGCGCCGCACAACTACTATTGTTGTATAACGTAATAGCTACTATCCGTGGCGGCAAAAAAGCCACGGCTGAAGTGTGGGAAAATCCAGAGGGTTTGGAATGGACCGTACCATCACCGGCACCGTACCATACGTTTACTACACCACCAGAAGTGAAGTAAATAAGTCATTAGCTCAAGCGACAAAAACGTTTACAACTTGTCGCTTGATGCTCTAGAGTGAAGGTTAATCGATGAAAGTATTTGGGCAAGATAATTCAACACCACTATTGTGCGCCAAATTAGGTGCAACCGTAGTGATGATGTTTATATTCGCTATTTTTATCATGCCGCCTTTATATGATTTGTTTTGTGATGTGACGGGTCTTAATGGAAAAACCGGTGACGCTTTTTCTACAGAAAAGGCCAATGCTTTGGGTGTGGATACTTCGCGTAGCATCAGAGTACAGTTTTTAGCCACCAATAATGAAAATATGCCGTGGGCATTTGGGCCACAGATATCATCAGTCAACGTTCATCCTGGCGAAGTAAAAGTCATCAATTATATTGCGCAAAACACCACTAACGCCGATATGGTGGCGCAGGCAATACCTAGTTTGGTGCCTTTTAAGGCGGCGAACTTTTTTCATAAAACGGAATGTTTTTGTTTTAATCAGCAGCCCTTGGCCGCTGGTGAAAGTACAGAATTGGGGTTAAGTTTTATTGTTGATATCGACATTCCAAAACATATTAAGACGATTACCTTGTCTTATACCTTGTTTGATGTCACCGAAACGATAAAACCTGCATTAGCAGCGCTTAACTAATATTAATAACAATGAATAATCATTAACGGAGAAATCCTATGGCGAGTGAAGGCACTTATTACGTTCCAGAGCAAAGCAGGTTGCCTATCTTTGCCTCTTTAGGTTTGGGCTCAATGGCATTTGGTATAGCTGGCTGGATCAACGGGGGCTCAGCGACTATTTTTTTGGTGGGTTCGTTAATCATGGCGGTGGTTTTATGGTGCTGGTTTAGCGTTGTGATCAATGAAAATATGGCGGGTCTAAATGATGCCCAACTTAAACGTTCTTATGTTTGGGGCATGGGTTGGTTTATTTTCAGCGAAGTGATGTTCTTTGCCGCTTTCTTTGGTGCATTATATTATATCCGTAATCTTGCCTTGCCTTGGTTATCTGGCGAAGGCAGTAATGCGACTACGAATTCTGTTTTGTGGAGTGGTTTTGTTGCGGATTGGCCGCTGATGATTACCCCTGATATGGCAGTAAATGGCGATGCAGCGAAAGTGGTAGGCCCGGGCCAAAATATGAGTGTGACCACCGCCGAATCTATTTGGACGTGGTTACCTTTTTGGAATACCGCAGTGCTATTAACCTCAAGTGTTACTGTGCATATGGCACATACGGCACTGAAAAATAATATTCGTAAAGCCTTTAATATTTGGTTAGGCATTACTGTTGCATTAGGTATGATATTTGTTGCCTTGCAGATAGCAGAATATAGCCATGCTTATCATGTGGGACTCACCTTAGAGACCGGCGTGTATGGTACAACCTTCTTTATGCTAACGGGTTTTCACGGCGCTCACGTCACCATCGGTACCTTTATGCTGTTAGTGATGTGGCTGCGTTCAGTAGTTAAGGGTCACTTTACACACGATGACTGTTTTGGTTTTGAATCTGCTAGTTGGTATTGGCATTTTGTTGATGTGGTATGGGTTGGCTTGTTTATCTTTGTCTATATTTTGGGATAAAGCGATTAGTTTCAAGTTACAAGCAGCAAGAAAAATATTGACTTGCGGCTTGTAGCTAATCACTTGAAGCTTTATTTTACCATCTGCTGTACTTGTTCCTTCGTTAATTTTCTATCCCATGGTGCGCTACTACCAAGCTGGCCAGTATATAGTCCGTAAAAAATAGTGCCGAGTAATAGTGCGGCTAAAGTAATACGCACACCCAGCGCATAAACTGTGCGTTTTGTCGGTGATTCGATATCTTTGAATAAAAAAACTAAACCGCTGGTTAAACTAACGACTACACCGATAAACAATAATACAATAATGAGTTTTAATAGCATGATATTCTCGTTAGCAAAAAAGGTAAAAAACGGACTGTTAGAACAATGGCAATTATCGCTATTAGTTGTCTTGTTCATGCCTTTGTTATTGCGGTTAGGCTTTTGGCAGTTAGAGCGTGCCGAGGAAAAACAGCAGTTATTGTCAGTGTACCAACAACAGCGAAAGTTGCCAGCACGAAAGCTTGAGATTGTAGAGGCATCACAGCAGTTAAGCGATTACCAATCGCATATTATCAGCGGACAATACGACCGCGAACATTACTGGCTGTTAGATAACAAACCCCGAGGCGGCAAGGTTGGCTATGAGGTGGTCATGCCGTTGTGGACAGGGCAGCAATGGATTTTGGTAAACCGTGGTTGGGTAGCAGCGCCAAGACTTAGGGAGCAGTTACCGATTATTGCGACGCCCATAGAACCCATCGTAATCCAAGGCTATTTTTATTCATCTTCAAAAAATGCACTGCTGACGCATAGCGAAAGTGATCTAGCCCAAGCATGGCCTAAACGTGTATTACAGATCGATATAAACACTGTAGAAAAAGCGCTAAGTAATGAATTTTTCCCTACGATACTGCGTATAGAAGCGGATAGCCCTGGCGCATTGGTTACCGAATGGCCAGTGATAAATACCTTGCCTGAAAAACACCAAGCTTATGCCGTACAATGGTTTGCTATGGCGATAGCGTTAATTTTTTTATATGTTTGGGCCTTGTTGAAAAAGCATAGTTAAAAAAGAAAATAAGCCTCAGTAAGGAAAGGCAGGCAAAAAAAGAGAATAGAAATGAGTAACGAAGCTGTGGTCAATGAAAGAAAAGATGAAAAAGAAATGAAAAAAATAGTAAAAAGAAACCGTTTTTTTGCTGTGATGATTATTTTGATCGTTGTCGCGCCAATGGGCATTGCTTATGTCATGTATCAAACTGGTTGGGGCGTTTCAGCAGGAACAACCAATAAAGGTACGTTACTTAGTCCTCCGGTAGCACTTAATGAGCTCAGTTTAGTAAAAAACACATCGCTATTAGCTGAGTTGTTTGTGGACAAAAAAAGTGTCAAGAGATGGCGTTTGTTAGTGCCTGTATCAGCAGGTTGCTCAGAGGTTTGCCAAAAAAACTTATATACAACACGACAGGTACATATACGTTTAGCAGAAAAATCCTATCGCCTTGAGCGTGTTTTACTTGCCCTCGATACATTACCGCTTAATCTGCAAACGCTGCTGCTGCAGAAACACCCTAACACTTTACTGGCTAACTCAACCCATGAAAATTTTAAGCAGTGGATTTCAGCAGCAGCCAATAGTAGTGATAATGCAGAAGATTATTATTATTTAGTCGATCAAGGCGGTCTTGTAATGATGCAGTATGACGTGTCGCATACAGGGCAGGATTTACTGGATGATGTTAAAAAACTATTAAAATTTACTTACGATAAATAAATCATCATGCTATTTAGATCAGAAAAAATCGATAACACCTTGTTTCGCCTAACTATCGCTGCATTTATATTGACTATTTTTGTTGTTGTCTTAGGTGCATTCACGCGTTTAGTCGATGCGGGTTTAGGCTGTCCTGACTGGCCTGGCTGTTATGGCCACTTACTCTGGCCAGACGAAGCCCACGAAATTATAAAAGCCCAGCAAGCTTTTCCCCATGCGCCGGTTGAAACGGATAAAACATGGCCTGAAATGGTGCATCGTTATTTTGCTGGTTTGTTGGGTTTGTTTATTTTAGCTATCGCTGTAATAGCCATTAAGCGCTCGACCGAAACCCTTACAGATTTAGGTAAAAGAATCCCGCTTAAATTACCCATATTCCTACTGGCGCTGGTCATTCTGCAGGCGACCTTTGGTATGTGGACGGTGACTCTTAAGCTATGGCCAAAAATCGTGACGGCCCATTTAATGGGGGGGTTTGCGACCTTGTCATTATTGTGGCTGCTAGGACAACGTTTAGGCGGACAACACTGGCATTTATCGACTGCGGCGCTACTGCGGTTACAAAAATTAACACCCTTGCTACTGATTTCACTAGTGGTCGTTATTATACAAATCATGCTAGGTGGATGGGTGAGCGCTAACTATGCCGCCTTGGCGTGCCCTGATGTGCCGCAATGCTTTGGTCAGTGGTTACCGCCAATGGATATCGTCACCGGCTTTGCCGTATTCCAAGATATAGGCCCTAACTATTTGGGCGGGCAATTGGATAACTTCAGTCGTATAGCGATTCACGTTGTTCATCGGGGAGGTGCTGTGGTCGTTTGCGTTACCCTTCTAATAACAGGGATATTGTTGTGGAGAATAGGTTCAACGTTTATTAAGCAATGGGTGATTGCGCTTTGGTTGGTGTTGCTCCTACAAATTAGCTTAGGCGTAAGCAATATAGTCTTTGCGCTACCACTAAGTGTAGCGGTAGCGCATAATGCGGTAGGCGCATTATTATTGCTGGTGATGGTTTCGATCTGTTACCGCGCGTTCTGTGTTAAGCCACTAGTGTAAGAACAATAATGACAGAGAAGGTTATGAGTACACCACAAGAAACATTCGCTAACCCACGCCCCTTATGGCGCGACTATTTAGAATTGTGCAAGCCAAAAGTAGTAGCCTTGATGTTGCTAACGTCATTGATTGGAATGCTGTTAGCCGTTCCCGGCATGGTGCCTATTGAAATTTTATTTTGGGGCAATTTAGGCATCGCGTTATGTGCGGGTAGTGCCGCAGCGATTAATCATCTAGTTGATCGCCAAATTGATCAGAAAATGCAGCGCACGCTTAATCGTCCGCTAGCGAAAGGTCGTGTAGCGCCAATGAATGCGGCGCTGTTTGCCTTTGTGATTGGTGTGTTGGGCATGGTGGTTTTATTGGTGTTTGTGAATGCGTTAACTGCGTGGCTAACCTTAGCCTCATTGGTGGGTTATGCCTTGATTTATACCATGTTCCTAAAACGCGCAACGCCACAGAATATTGTTATTGGTGGTCTAGCCGGTGCAGCACCGCCATTATTGGGATGGGTGGCAGTGACGAATAGTATCGATGGTCATGGCTTGCTATTAGTGCTTATTATTTTTGCATGGACCCCACCACATTTTTGGGCATTGGCTGTGCATCGTAAAGATGATTATGCAAAGGCAGATATCCCGATGTTGCCGGTTACGCATGGTGAACATTACACCAAGCTACATATTGTTTTATACACTATTTTGATGATTCTGGTTACGCTCTTGCCTTACATCACTGGCATGTTTCATTGGTTGTATCTTGCGGGAGCTTTATCCTTAGGTGCGGGTTTTCTTTATTGGAGTTTAGTGATGTTATTTAATAAACATCCTAATGCGCCGATGGAGACGTTTAAGTATTCGATTACTTATTTGATGGCATTATTTGGGGTAATGCTATTGGATCATTATCTATTGCCATGGGCTTGAAGCTAAAAACGACAATTGAATCACGAAAATTTACACGCCAACAGTAGACACTCCGAAGCGAGTTGAAAATTAGCTTATGAATGAGCAACAAAAAGGCATTAAAAAAACCGTATTAATCATCGTTGCTATTATGGCAACATTTTTAGTTTTGTTTTTTAATAAAATAACTACGCCACGTTACCTATCCGATATAGAATTAAAAGTTAATGGCTTGGTCCTCATTGATGAAATAAAAAGAGTGAGGGCAAGTGGAACGATTTCTGATACGCAGTGGATGTTAATAGTTAATAACGAACAAGATAAGCAGTTGCTTGAAGGTTTGCGTCAAAGCTTAAAGGGTGGAGTAGGTAAAAAAATTATATTGGTGGATCAAGCGACAGTTGAGTTAAATACTGAAATTAACACCACTAAAAAAATCATCCCTATTCTAAAACCTTCGGGTGAATATCTAGGCTATTTAACTTCGCCCTATGATAAAAAAAAATTAATAGTCACGCTGTCCTCTGTTGTAACGCACCGTTAAGTCGCGAGTTATAAGTATTGAGTAATTCTCTTTTTCGGTTCTGCGTTTTTCCTTACCTACGCCCATTATAGTTTCTGTCTTAGCCCACTGCCTAATAAACTCATAATAAATAAGATACTAGCGCAAACGACAATAGAAGGTCCTGCTGGTGTATCCCAAAAGAATGAACTTGCTAGTCCACCACCTACTGATAAACAGCCGATAACCCCAGACCAGCACACCATTTTTTCTGGTGAAGATGAAAAATAGCGTGCGCCTGCGGCAGGAATGATCAATAGTGCAGTAATTAATAATATCCCGACAACTTTTATCGCGACAGCAATAGTTAAGGCTAATAACACGAGCAATAATAAGCGCATTTTCTTAACGGGAATACCTTCCACAAGTGCCAATGGTTCATTCACTATCATGGATAATAAGGGTTGCCAGTAGCGCCAGACGAGCAGACTAACAATAAGCGCTAAGGCATAAATAATAATGACATCATTTATTGTGGTGGATAATAAATCGCCGAGTAGATATGCCGTAAGGTCCAAGCGACCGGTATCAAACACACTAACTAACACTAAGCCTAGCGCTAAGGTCGAGTGGGATAAAATACCTAACAGGGTATCGGTTGGTAGCTGTCCTTGGCTTTGCCAAAACACCAGTAATAGTGCGATGAACAAACTACTGACAATAATGGCTAGTTGAATATTCACTGTCAGCAATAAGCCAAATGCTACACCTAATAGTGATGCATGGGCTAGGGTATCACCAAAATACGCTAGGCGCTGCCAAACGATAAAAGAGCCTAGGGGTGCTGCAATGATGGCAACACCTAAACCCGCGGCTAAGGCTAATAGAATAAAATCAGTCATGATGTTGTTCGCCTTCCGTGTGGTCATGCTTGCAAGTGGTGTTGGCTGCATCGAGTATGCAACCGTGAACATCGTGGTCATGATCGTGATGATGAGTATAAATAGCGACGTTGGCTTCGGTGCTATTATCAGTGCTATGGCCAAACATATCTAAGTAGGCGGGATGGTTTGATACGCTATCCGGGTGACCGTGACAGCAGACGTGCTGATTTAAGCAGATGACGTGATCCGTTGCAGCCATCACTATATGTAAGTCGTGAGATACCATTAAGACACCGCACTGTAATTCATCTCGCAGCTGGGAAATTAGTTGGTAGAGTTTGCTTTGCCCAACGACATCAACCCCCTGTACGGGTTCATCAAGGACTAATAGTTGTGGCTTGCGCAATATCGCACGGGACAATAATACTCGTTGAATTTCACCCCCTGATAAATCATGCAGCGAGGCATTTTTTAATTCGAGTGTCTGGGTTTTTTCTAAGGCGCTACCAATGCTAAGTAAATTATCCTTATTGGATGATGAAAAGCTTAACGATAAAAAGCGTTCAACCGATAGCGGTAATTGCGTGTTCAGGTGTAATTTCTGGGGCATGTAGCCAATAATCAACTCTTTTGCACGAGTGACTTTCCCTTGGCTAGGTTGGCGTAAGCCTAATAATATATTTAGCAAGCTAGTTTTGCCTGCCCCGTTAGGGCCGATAATGGTGACAATTTCGTTGCTGCTAACGGACAGGCTCACATCGCTTAATAATGTCCTCTGTTTATCTTGAAGGTAAATGTTGGTAGCAGTTAACAACGGTGTGCTGAGTGGTATTGATGCTGGCATGACAACTATTTACTCGGTGAAGTTTTACTTGATGTTGGCTCGGTGGAGCGGCATTCACTGCAAATACCTAATACCTCTAACCATTGTTGCTGGATACTAAACCCCTTGTCTATTCCCAGTTGCTCAATGTGTTGGCTGAGAGAGGGTTGATTACATTCGCTTGCAGTTTGGCACTGCGTACAGATTAAAAAATAACTGGGATGCTTGGTGGCTGGCGAGGGGCAGCCAATATAGGCGTTCAACGAATTAATACGATGGATGATGCCAATGCCTAATAAAAATTCCAGTGCTCGGTAAACCGTGGGTGGTGCAATGCGACGCTCAGAAGCTGCAGCCATCAGGTCAATCAAGTCATAAGCACGTAAAGGTTTATGATTTTGCCAAATTAAGGTCAATACTTGCTCGCGTAAGGGAGTTAGCTTTACTTTGGCGGCCATACAGATGGCTTGTGCATTCTTCAGTGCATCATTAATACAATGTTGATGGTTATGGCAGGTATTCATTATCGTCCCGGAAAACTTAAATAGTGGAGAGAAAGCCGTGTGCTGCTTCTAGAGATAGGATGTAAATTATGCCTCTAGTATTTGATAGGCGTTAATGCATGCGCCCCATTTTTGTTATATTATAACACTTCTATTTTTTGTTCGTCCTGTTTATCCAATGATCCCTCGATTGTTACCAAGGTAAAGTAAGTCTTATGAAGTATCACCACCTCCCGTATATAATCGCCGCCGTGCTAGTGACTGTCACAGCATTAACTTATGCCGACAATCAGCCAAGGGTATTAGCCAGTATTCGCCCTTTGGCCCTCCTAGCAGAACAAATTGTGGGTGAGCGTGGTCATGTCGAAGTGCTATTGCCTAGTGATGCATCTGCACATCACTACGCATTGAAAATTTCTGATCGGCAGCGCTTGTTAGCGGCAGATACGGTGTTATGGATTGGTGAGGAGCTTGAGGGTTTTTTGGCTAAGCCTATTGCGCAACGGCAGGCTGGTGTCATTACCTCCATGCACTTAGAAGGTATCGAATGGCCAGACACTTCAGGCAGAAAAGGCAGCAGAGAGGCCCACGGTAGTCATCATCATGGTGATCGGGATCCCCATATTTGGTTGAACCCACTCAATAATATCCCTATTGTTAATGCTTTGTTGAAAGAGTTGATTCAGCAGGCACCTGCTAATGCTTCATATTACCAAGCTAGGGCGCAGCGACTTAAGCTTGCGTTGCAGCAATTAGATCAAGTGATTCTTGAAAAAATGCAGCCCTTACAGAAAGTTTCGTTCATTGTGGCTCACCCAGCTTACGATCATTTTGTTAATCGCTATGGTTTACAACAGTTGGATTATATTGCCCTAACACCTGAGCGGCATGCGGGAGCAAAGCACCTTTATCAGCTGCGGCAGGAAAATATTGCTCGATGTGTGTTTAGTGATTATGGCTTTCCGAATAAAAAAGCGTCACAGCTAGCCAGTGATCTTAATATCCCCTTGCTCAGCCTCAATCCGCTTGGTGTACCGGTGGTAGCCATGAAGAGTGATGAGCCTAGCGAGGGAAAGGGCGCTAAAAATATTAATACTTTACTTGCACTTATCGAGCAACTGGCTGAAGGCTTTGAGCGTTGCTTATCTGCGAAAAAATAATGGCTGGCATTAAGAGTCCACGATTTTGCAGATATAACCGCTGATCTTCGTCTAACTCGTTGGTAAAGTAGTTATATGAATCATATATATTACTGTCGGGTGAAGTGCAGCTGAAGCGAAGTAAGTTGATGATGTCCTTGGGATCGGACAGCTTGTGTCGAACGCCCGTTTTTTGCCTGACTACCGTAGCTAATTGCTGTAAACGATAAATGCCTGATGGTGATAAAACTAATGGTGAGTTCATACCTGTCCCAAATCCTATTCAAAGAATGCCAATTACAACTCAAAGTGTAGACTTAAATTGAAAAAGTGGAAAAATTAACTGAGCCGATGTTACAAGAGATGACAGGGATGTAGCGGAGAGTGACGCAGATTAATGTGGAAGGGCTAAAAAAGCCCGCACTGTTTCAATCAAAAAGGGAGGAGAGAAATAAAGTCAGTGCGGGTATAAAGGATATCTTAACTTAACCAATTAGCTGCTAACTAATATGTTACCTATAGTAACAGCGTCTTTTGTGCAGTGCAACATATTTAGTTTGAAAAGCAGTCAATAATGACAAAATGGGTTTTCAGGCTAAGAAAGAAGGAAAAATTAAGCGGTTTTCCTTTATGATTCCCTATTCATATAAACCTTAATAACGACTACGCGTACCTACTACTATGACTGCTCCCCTTATCCTTGTTGATGGCTCTTCCTATCTTTACCGCGCATTCCATGCCATGTTTAAGGCGGATTTACGTAATTCTCGGGGCGAACCTACCGGCGCTATTAGAACAGTGACGAATATGCTGCGCCGCTTACAAAAAGATTATCCTGGCAGTGTGGTGGTGGTTATTTTTGATGCCAAAGGTAAAACCTTTCGCGATGATATTTATCCAGAATACAAAGCCAACCGCCCCTCCATGCCAGATGATCTGCGCTTGCAGGTGGAACCGATCCACCAAATCGTTCGCGCGATGGGCTTGCCGCTATTAATGATTGAGGGTGTCGAAGCGGATGATGTGATCGGCACCTTAGCCCACCAAGCCACCGAGCAGGGTGTTGATGTGGTGGTGTCCACTGGCGATAAGGACATGGCGCAATTGGTCAACCAGCATGTGACTTTAGTCAATACCATGACCGAAACGGTGATGGATATTGCTGGCGTTGAAGAAAAGTTCGGGATTCCGCCCGCGTTAATCATAGATTTTCTTGCGCTCATGGGTGACAAGGTGGATAACATCCCCGGCGTGGCCGGTGTGGGCGAAAAAACCGCCTTGGCCTTATTGCAAAACGTGGGCGGGGTTGATGCAATCTACCAAAACTTAGAGGCTATCCGGACATTGGACTTTCGTGGCGCAAAAAAAATGCCCGAAAAATTAGCTGCCAATGAAGCCGATGCCCGCTTGTCTTATACCCTCGCGACGATTAAGACGGATGTTGAGCTGGGCGTTGAATTAAAAGACCTGCAACAAGGCGAGCTTAACAAAGCAGCGTTAATTCATTTGTATCAACAGTATGACTTCAAATCATGGATAGATGAGTTGGCTGATAAATGGGCTGATGATGTGACTCATGATGCGGACATTCCCGCAGCGCCAGAGTCCATTGACTATCAAACCATCTTGACGGAGCAGCATTTTAACCAATGGTTAAAAAAGCTAGAGCAGGCGGAATTATTTGCTTTCGATACAGAAACTACCAGCTTGGATTATATGCAGGCCCGTATTGTGGGTGTCTCTTTTGCGGTTAATGCGGGAGAGGCGGCCTATGTACCTTGTTGTCATGATTATATGGGAGCACCAGAGCAACTGCCCTTAACGGTCGTGCTGGCGGCTCTCAAGCCCTTGCTGGAGGATCCGAATAAAGCCAAGCTGGGTCAGAACTTAAAGTATGATCGGCATGTGTTGTCAAACCATCAAATTGATTTACAAGGCATTGCGTTTGATACCATGCTGGAATCGTATGTCTGTAACTCAATAGCCACTCGCCACGATATGGATAGTCTTGCTGGCTTTTATCTTGACAAAAAAACTATTCATTTTGAAGATGTGGCGGGTAAAAAGGGCGCAAAGCAGCTGACGTTTAATCAGGTTGCCATTGAAGAAGCCGCACCCTATGCGGCAGAAGATGCCGATATCAGCTTACGCCTACATCAAGCACTATGGCCTAAGTTGCAACAAGAGCCTAGCTTGCAGTCTGTGTTTGAAACGATAGAAATACCGCTTCTACCCGTTATTGCAACGATTGAGCGCCAAGGTGCCCTAGTGGATGCGAAATTACTGGGGCAGCAGAGTATCGAGCTAGAACAGCGCTTACGTGAGTTAGAAAGGCAAGCCTTTGATATTGCTGGTGAGGAATTTAATTTAAGCTCGCCTAAGCAGCTGGGGGTGATTTTGTTTGAAAAACTGGCATTGCCTATCATCAAAAAAACGCCTAAAGGTGCGCCTTCAACTGCAGAGGAAGTGTTGCAAGAGCTGGCGTTAGATTATCCCTTGCCAAAAGTACTGATTGAGCACAGAGGTTTAGCAAAACTAAAATCGACCTACACAGATAAGCTACCGCAAATGATTGATGCGCAAACGGGTCGTATCCACACCTCATATCATCAGGCGGTAACGGCCACGGGGCGTTTGTCATCCTCGGACCCGAACCTGCAAAACATCCCCATTCGCAATGCAGAAGGTCGCCGTATCCGCCAAGCATTTATTGCGCCTGCAGGCTATAAAATAGTAGCGGCAGATTATTCACAGATCGAATTGCGTATCATGGCGCATTTGTCGGAGGATAAAGGCCTTGTCGATGCGTTTAACCAAGGCTTGGATGTTCACCGTGCCACCGCAGCGGAAGTGTTTGACGTCTCTCTAGCAGACGTCAGTGATGAGCAGCGTCGCAGCGCCAAGGCGATTAACTTTGGTTTAATCTATGGCATGTCGGCGTTTGGCTTAGCCAAGCAGTTAGGCTTAGGTCGTCATGACGCGCAAAGCTATATTGACCTTTATTTTGACCGCTACCCTGGTGTTAAGGTGTATATGGAGCGTATTCGCCAGCAGGCTGCCGAGCAGGGCTATGTAGAAACCTTAATGGGGCGGCGGCTTTATCTACCGGAAATTAACGCTAGCAATGGTATGCGCCGCCAAGCGGCCGAGCGCACTGCCATTAACGCGCCTATGCAGGGCACGGCGGCGGATATCATTAAAACCGCCATGATTGCTGTAGATGGGTGGCTAAAGACGGCAAGAGGCACGGGTGAGTTAGATGCGCGCATGATCATGCAGGTGCATGATGAGCTGGTGTTAGAAGTTAAGGCGGAAGATGTTGAGCGAGCGAGTGAACATTTAGTCGAGTTAATGTCCACAGCGGTAAAGTTGGCAATCCCTTTGCTTGTGGATGTGGGAATTGGAGATAATTGGGATGAGGCACATTAAACCATCCGTTAGGATCAACTTATTAGCGGCAGTAATATTTTTAACTGCTTGATTTTAAAGAAAAAATAAAAGATTTTGAAAAAAGTGGTTTTATTTTGAACTTTCACCATTTCCCCCAGTCATAACTATGCCCCTAAATTTCTACGCTCTCGATGCCCCCTAAGCTAAAAGAGTCTAGAAAGAGTCTTAGCCTTTGAAAAAGTAGTTAGCAATAGTTATTGTTTGATGGCTCCCCAGTGTACCTGCTGGGGTTTTCTTTGTCTTAACGTTGTCGTTAAGTAGGGTTTTAGCTACGATTGGCGGAAAACATTCTGCTGGTGCATAATTCCGCATAATGATTAAAAAACAACCTATATTCCAACAATATCCCCCTTTTTAGTGCGTTTCGTTAAAAAAAATTTGACATCTCCCTTCCATGCCTATATAAAAACGGCTCTTCACAACTTAACCAATTTCCTTAGGGGGCAATAACAATGAAGAAAACACTTTTAGCTTTAGCAATTGCGGGCGCAGCTGTATCAGTACATGCAGATACTTCAGTATCTGGTCACGTTAACTACGTAATCGGTGATTTCGAAGATTTTAACGCTAACCAAGATCTTACAATTAATGATGCGACTACTTCACAGTCTCGTTTTCGTATTACTTCTAGCAAAAAAGTTGGCGAGCAAACTTACGGCTTAAAGCAAGAGTTTGGTCTTAACAACGGTGCGGTTGCTATCCGTGTTAACGAACTTTACCTAAAAGGTGACTTCGGTAAATTAACTTTGGGCCAAGGTTCAAAAGCTGGTGACGGCGCAACTGAGTCAGATTTTTCTGGCACTTACTTGCTTAACGGTGCAAATTATAATACTTGGGGCTTAACTAACTCAACAGCTACTACTGCTGTTGATACTGCTAATTTGGTAACAGGTGTTGTTACTTCAGCAAGTACTTCAGTAATTACACATAGATTCACACAGATTGATGCTGGCCGTGAAGAGCGTTTACGTTATGATTCACCTAAACTAGGTGGTATCGCAACTGTTTCAGCTGATGTTGATACAGATGATGATATCAACTTAGCTGTTTCTTTAGGTGGTTCTAACTGGAAAGCGGGTCTTTACAACGAAAGTAAAGATGCTAACGGCGCCGATTCAACTGGTGGTTCGGTAGCATTTAACTTCAGCGGTATTACTGCAGCTTACCAAGTTGGTAAACGCGATGAGACAGCTACCGGCGCAAATGATGATATTGATTTTTCTAAAATTATCATCGGTTACAAATCTGGTGCTTACTCAGTATCTGTAGATGTTGGATCAACTGAAACTGATGGCGGCCTTGTATCGGATACCGAAACACGTGGTCTTAGCTTTGTTTATCGTCCTGCCAAGGGTGTTGAGTTGTATGCTGGTACTCGTGTACTAGAAGACAAGTTAACTCAGATTGAAACAGACGGTTACTTAGTAGGTGGTCGTGTTAGATTCTAATGTTTAGATCTTAACCGTACTTTAAAAAGCGCGCCATTTAACAATGGCGCGTTTTTTTTGTGTGAAAAAAATGATTAAACAGTCGTTTTATGCTTTTATCTGTTAATATAGATTTATGCTTAATTGTGATATTTCTATTAACGTTGGTCCCTCTTTTTATGAAGCCTTTATTTTTCAGTTCCTTGCCTTTAAAACTATTGTTAGTCATGTTCTTCGCCAGTCTTGTTGCCTGCTCGGTGGGTCCGGTCGAAGAGCTAGATGACCCGAGTGCTCCAAAGGGGCCTGGCATATTTACGGGACCTACAGGCGAGTTTTTAGTCACTGATTTTTTTGATGCGGATAAGAAAAGACGCGCTAGTGGTGGTTATTACATATTAGATCTAGATGGCGCACCACCAATGACGGAAGAGCAATTCAAAGAATTCGAGAGCTTTCGTGCTTGGTTGCGTTCTCGCGAAGAGGGCACCGAGGAACATAAGGAATATGAAAGCTGGCGAGCATTTCAGCAATATCGCAGCCTTCAGGCTAAGTAATCTAGCCGTCAATAATAATACCGTTAGGCAAGCGTTTTCGTGAACTTACAGCGGCGCTAAATTCTAGAATAGTGTTGGATTAGTAATAAATCTGTCATACTTTGCGTTTATCATTCCTTTATGATTTACAATCAATGTTTTGTTACGCTATGGGTTAATGTAGAGTCATTACTGACGTTGCCAACCAATTTCTATGGCAAGCGTAACCCACTGATAAGAACTGTCCCGGTAAAAGATTTATGAGCTTATCTACACTGTTTATTGTGCTGCTTGTCGTTGTAATTACTATCTTTTACCTTTGTCGACAGCGTTCGCTGACGCTGGCAAAAAAATTAGGCGGCATCCGCCACTTACACTCCTTGCCTGTTTATTATGGTCTGCAAGCCGCTATGTGGTGTGCTATTCCTTGTGTGCTGGTGTTGGTTTTATGGACGGCGTTTGACGACAGTATTATTCGTAACGTAATCACCCAGCAGCTTTCTGTCGAACAGCAGCAGTTACCGCAAGGCGAGCGAAATTTACTGATAAGCTCGATAGAGAGTATGGCCAATGGAGTGGTTCTTAACGGTACGCCAGAGATGCTTGTGGCTGCAGAGCAAATTAATAAGCTACGTCAAATTAGCAAAGCAACATTAACGGTACTGATCTTCTGTGGATTGTTAGCGGCAGGTGCTTGGGGTTGGTTAAGGATCAAGCCCGAAGTTAAGGCACGTAATGGCGTCGAGCGAATGTTCATGTTGGCCCTGTTAGCTTGTTCGACCTTGGCTATTATTACGACCATCGGTATTGTTTTTTCGGTGATATTTGAGTCCATTCGTTTCTTTCAGATCGTTCCCTTACATGAATTCGTACTAGGTACTCAGTGGAGCCCTCAGCTTTCTATTCGTGAGGATCAGGTGGGCAGTTCGGGTGCCTTCGGAGCAGTACCATTATTTACCGGCACATTATTAATCTCCGCTATTGCTATGCTAGTGGCAGTCCCTACAGGCTTGATGACGGCGGTTTATTTGTCAGAATACGCGAGTAATAATGTACGTACGCTAGTGAAGCCATTGCTAGAAATTTTAGCGGGCATCCCCACCGTTGTTTATGGCTTTTTTGCCGCTTTAACCATTGCCCCGATGATTAAAGACAGCTTGCATGGCTTGGGTTTTGATTTGGCATTTTTAGGGGTATCCTTTGGGCCTTTAGAGGTGTCAGGCGAAAGCGCATTAGCGGCAGGTTTGGTAATGGGCGTTATGATTATTCCTTTCGTATCATCACTGTCAGACGATGTTATCAATGCGGTCCCCCAATCATTGCGCGATGGTGCATATGGCTTAGGCTCAACGCAGTCAGAGACGATTAAAAAGGTGATTTTTCCTGCGGCCTTACCCGGTATTGTGGGTGCAATTTTATTGGCGGTATCACGCGCAATAGGTGAAACCATGATTGTGGTAATGGCGGTCGGTACGGCAGCAAATTTAACCTTCAACCCGCTAGAGTCGGTCACTACGGTGACTGTGCAAATGACCACGTTGCTAATTGGTGACCATGAGTTTGATAGCGCAAAAACCTTAGCCGCCTTTGCCTTAGGTCTACTGTTGTTTATTCTCACGCTAGGGCTTAACTTTTTAGCTCTTAGTATCGTGAAAAAGTATCGTGAACAATATGACTGATCACCTAAATGAGCACGTAAAAGGTCACGCAATAGAGAATTCAATGAAAACCATCGATCGCGTTAACAAAACCCTGAAAAAGCGCCACAGAGCTGAAAAGCGCTTTCGCCTATACGGTATTTTATCGATTACTTTTGGGCTTTTATGTGTGTTGTTTTTGTTTGTCAACATTATTGGTAAAGGTCTCAGTGGTTTTACTTATCATTATATGGCGTTGTCTGTTGAGCTAGATGCAGAGACTTTAGGTATTACTGATACTGGTAACTTCGATCAAATCTTAGCGGCAAATTATCCTGGGGTTGTTAAGCGAGCAACATACCAATACTTTAAGGCCAGTGGCCGTAAAGATAAAAGTAATGCACGCAAGCTATTATCCATCGATGGTACGGGTTATTTATTACAAGATAAATTTAAAGTTGACGCCAAAAAAAACATCAATAGTCAAATAACGGTATGGGCCTTAGTCGATGACAAAGTAGATTTTTATCTTAAGCGCCTAGATGAGCCTGGTGAAAAAGGTAAGCATGAATTTAATGCGCAGCAATTACAATGGATTCATAGTGCCTTAGAGTCGGGAGACTTAAAGCGAAAATTTAACTGGGCATTTTTCAACAAAGGTGATTCGGCCCACTCGGAGGAAGCGGGTATTAAAGGTGCCATTATGGGGTCTTTCTACCTTTTGCTAGTGACCTTCTGTATTTCGTTTCCTGTTGCTATTTCTTCGGCAATTTATCTGGAAGAATATGCGCCTAAAAACAAATGGACGGATTTAATTGAGGTGAATATTAATAATTTGGCGGCGGTACCGTCTATTATCTTTGGGCTGTTAGGCCTAGCTATCTTTCTAGCTTTTTTTGGGTTTCCTCGCTCTACGCCATTAGTTGGCGGTCTGGTCTTAAGTTTAATGACGTTGCCCACCATTATTATTTCGAGTCGAGCGGCAATTAAATCAGTCCCGCCGTCTGTTCGACAGGCAGCTTATGGCTTGGGAGCATCCAAAATGCAGGTGACGTTACACCATGTATTACCATTGGCAATGCCGGGTATGCTGACAGGAACGATTATTGGTTTAGCGCAGGCTTTAGGTGAAAGTGCACCATTATTGATGATCGGTATGGCGGCGTTTATCCCTGAAATCCCAATGGGCTGGACAGACCCATCCACTGTTTTGCCGATGCAAATTTTTCAGTGGTTTAGAAATGCAGACGCAGGCTTTAATGAGAAAGCCTCAGCAGCCATTCTAATATTATTAGTCTTTTTAATTATAATGAACACTTTTGCCGTATGGGCCCGTCGTCGTCTTGAACGCCGCTGGTAATGAAAACTACTGAGTGTACGACATCTAACGGGGAGTAACCCATCAATACAAGTGCTATCTCAGCAACAATAGGTGATATTGTGGTAGGAAAAGAAACGGTCGCAAAGACTATTATCACAGAAGAAAACAGTGATGCCTATGAAACGGTAGGTGTGAATTTTAGCGAGAAAGCTAAAATGTCGATGCGTAATGTCGATGTTTTTTATGGCGATAAGCAAGCAATCTATGACGTTAATCTAGATATAGGCACCAATGAAGTCGTTGCCATGATCGGGCCCTCAGGCTGTGGTAAGTCAACATTTTTGCGCTGCTTAAACCGTATGAATGACACTATTGATATTTGTCGAGTACAAGGTCAATTCTTACTAGAAGATCAAGATATCAATGATAAAAAAATGGATGTAGTGCCATTGCGTGCACGGGTAGGGATGGTTTTTCAAAAGCCGAACCCCTTCCCAAAGTCTATCTATGATAATGTAGCCTACGGCGCTCGTATTCATGGTTTGGCCGACCGTCGCTCAGACCTTGATGAAATTGTCGAAACTAGCTTACAAAAAGCCGGCTTATGGGGTGAAGTTAAAGATCGTCTTATGCAGCCTGGCACAAGCTTGTCGGGAGGTCAGCAGCAGCGTCTATGTATTGCGCGAACGATAGCGGTTAGTCCAGAAGTAATTTTGATGGATGAGCCCTGTTCTGCTTTAGATCCTATTGCGACAGCAAGAATTGAAGAGCTAATTGATGAGCTAAGTCAAAACTATACCATTGCGATTGTTACCCATTCGATGCAGCAGGCTGCACGGGTGTCTCATCGAACGGCTTATTTTCATTTAGGTAAGTTGATAGAGGTGAATGAAACAGAGAAGGTTTTTACTAACCCTGATCATGATTTAACCGAGGCATATATTACAGGACGCTTTGGTTAATTACTTTTGGTCGTTGTTAAAAACGTGAGTCACAACCTAAAGTAAAAGAGTAAAGCTAAAAATTATTGAAATGCTTGGAGAATAAAATGGATAAGCTGAATATAGATCGACATATTTCTCAGCAATATAATAGCGCGCTAGATGACTTGAAAACCGAATTTTTAGAAATGGGCGGTGTGGTAGAGCAACAAATTGTTAATGCCGTTAATGCGATCACCGATGTTAATGTTGAACTTGCGCAAGAAGTCATGACCATAGAAAAAGACGTTGATGCTCGCGAAATGGTGATTGATGATTTATGTACACAAATTATTGCTCGTCGGCAACCAACCGCATCAGATTTACGTCTGGTAATGGCGATATCAAAGTCGACTAGAGATTTAGAGCGCATTGGCGACGAAGCCAATAAAGTGGCAAAGATGGCCATCGCTATTGCTGAAAATGAAGACTTGCCTCATGGGTTTAGTGAGCTACGTAATCTAGGCCGTAATGTAGAAGAGTCGGTGACTAATACGCTAACAGCATTTGCTCGTTATGATGTAGATATGGCGCTAAAAGTAGTGAATCAAGATAAAGAAATTGATCGAGAATATGCGACGGCCATGCGTGAGTTAATAACCTATATGATGGAAGATCCACGTAATATAGGTCGTTTTATGCATATTATTTGGGCGTTAAGGTCGTTAGAGAGAATTGGTGATCATGCGAGTAATATTGCTGAGCAAGTTATTTATTTAGTGAAAGGTTTAGATGTTCGGCATCAAAGTGCGGCTGAGATGGCTAAACAAGTGAATTCAGATAACTAGTTTTTATATGCTTAAACAGGCCTGATCTACAGTGTGGATTAGGCCTTTTTTGTATATTAAGACAATGTTAGAATTTATTTGGTGTCTAGTTTTTTGAGTTTTCCTGCCGCGGCTTTAGCAACTTCACCACCACCTTTTGCCGCACGACGATAATAATTAATAGCCAACTGACGTTGGTTTTTCTGTAAAGCTATTTCGCCTAAATTATAATTTGCAGTTTGTGTTTCTAACAATTGGTTGCTGGCTAAAAAATCTTTCTCGGCGGATGTGTGTAGTTTGATTTTTTGATGTGTTAAACCGCGATAAAGCCAGCCCGAAAAATAGTTAGGTTCTAATTTTATCGCTTGATCAAATGCTTTTATTGCCATTTTATTATTGTCTTTTTGGTCGAGCAGCCGACCCCTAGTGATGTGGAAGCGCGCTTCCTTCGATTGCTTTTTAATGGCTTGATTGGTCAGTGATAGCGCCTTATTCCAGTCCTCTTTACGAGCAGTAGCTAAGGCATCTTGATGAAGTTTATACGCCGGTTTATCTTTTAGAATTCGGCTAATCGCCGTTTGAAAAGCAGCTTTATTGCGTTTACCTTTTGGGAGTTGATTAGCGCGCGCTTGGTTTTTGCGCACACGCTCAGCCGATGGGGGATGGCTAGCAAAAAGTGGGTCTAGCCAGCTGGCTTTACCGCGGTCTTGTGATAAACGCAAAAAAATTTGTTGTAATTCCACTGCGCCATGAGGGTCATAACCTTCAGCGACCATATAATTAATGCCATAGTAATCCGATTCTAGTTCATTCTCGCGACCATAATGCGCTTGCACAGCCCCGCCACCTAAAGCCGCACCTTGACGGTATAGATTGTTGTCTGTCTGTGTTTGCAAAATAGCCGTTAATATCTGTATTCCAGTACTGGTTGCAGCATGTTCGGCGCTATGGCGCGCGGCGGCATGAACGATTTCATGGCCTAATACAGCCGCTAATTGAGCCTCATCTTCTAATAGCACTAACAAGCCACGATTAAGGGCGATTTTCCCTCCAGGCAAGGCCCAAGCGTTAGGGACATCGTTGTTGAGTACGACAAAGTCATAAGGTAAATTAGGCTGCGCGCTATGTTTAGCAAGAGATTGGCCAATTCTATTAACATAGGCATTAACTCGGTTGTCCACTAAATAAGCACCCCCTTGAGATTGTTGGCTGGGAGAGTATTGCTGCTTACCCAAAGCAATTTCTTGGTCTTGACTCATTAAGGTGACTTGATTTTTACCCGTAACAGGGTTAGTTCCACAGCCAGAGAGGATAGCCATGCAAAGTGTTAGCCCAACAAAAGTAATACGCATATTTATGCCTCCATTATTCACGTACAATAATGCCTGTAGACCATAAGTTTAACAACCAAGATTAACCACTAAATAAAGTAAACAAAGATGACAGCACTACAAGTTATTGAGTTATTCGCAGGCAATGACCCACAGGGGCAAGCCATCGTTGAACGCTTATCAGTTCGTAAAAATGAAGATCATAGCTTCCAGCTAGTAAAATCCCCAGCATTTGTTCGAGGGTTAGCCAGTGGAGATACAGTTCAGTTAGTGCAAGATACGAAAGAGTTTGTGATCAAAAAACATAGCGGTAACTTGTGTATTCGAGTTTATGCAAAAAATGATTTAACGACCATTAGTGAACAATTGAGTCCAGAATTAGAAAAGCTAGGCGGCGAGCTAGAGACAGAAACACCAAGGTTTCTTATCTATAGTATTCATGTGAGTTGTGGTTTTAGCACTATTGAGGCGCTATTAAACAAACATATTAAGGGTGATGACTGTATGTGGGCATATGGCAATGTTTATGACCCTGAAGATGGTGTCACTCCACTCAATTGGTGGCATGATATTTTAAAACCAGAATAGAGGTTTAACTTAACCATATAGGTACACATTATGTTGATGGTCATTTCTCCCGCTAAAAAACTGGATGTTGATACACCGACTATAACGAATAAAAAATCACAGGCGAGCTTATTAGCGGATTCACAGCTACTGATTGATGAATTGCAAACATTGGCTCCGCAGGATGTGTCATCATTAATGCGTATTAGTGATAAGTTGGGCAGCTTGAATTATGACCGTTACCAACAATGGCAACTACCCTTTACATTGAAAAATGCGAAGCAAGCCTTGTTAGTCTTTAAAGGTGATGTTTATGTTGGCCTAGGTGCAGAGTTATTTAGCGAAGAAGATTTTGTCTTTGCTCAGCAACATTTGCGCATCTTGTCGGGGCTATATGGTGTATTGCGACCGTTAGATTTAATGCAGGCGTATCGTTTAGAAATGGGTACACGCTTTAGTAATCGTCGTGGCAAAGATTTGTATCGGTTTTGGGGGGATAAAATCACTCAAAATTTAAATGCACAACTGAAAAAAAATAACAGCGATGTAGTGGTTAATTTAGCATCTACCGAATATTTTAAAGCGGTAAACAAGTCAAAACTTAATGCTGAAATTATCACGCCAATTTTTAAAGATAAGAAAAATGGTCAGTATAAGATTATTAGTTTTTATGCAAAAAAAGCCCGAGGCCTAATGGCGGCTTATGGAATAAAAAAACAAATAACAGATGCTAAAAAGCTGAAAAAGTTTACTAGCAGTGGCTATCAATATAACGCGGATTTATCGACAGACTCTGATTGGGTCTTCACCCGAGAGGAAACCTAATTGCCTGAAAACCTACGTGCTTAGATAAAGAAGGTATTAGGCTAATTTTTCATGTAATGATTTACTATTCTTGTTCTAAGCGCCATCTACGATGGTTAATTTCCCATTCTTTATAGCGTGCATAGGCTTCGCTAGCCGGGTCATTGGCTTGTCGCCATTTTTTATACTCTGCAAAAGAGGTAGGTTTTTCGATGTCATACACTAGCACAGCCTTTTTGTCGGCCGTATTATCGTCTTTATTGTCGATAGTGGCTGTTCTAGAGGGTTTGCTACTGCAGCCCACGATTAATAATGTGCTGAGGATGACAAAAAGTACTGATTTCACGTTGGTTACCTTTTCTTTGCTTAATGTAGGCCCGAAAAAAGGCATTGTCCACTCTACCATCTTGTTGAGCAACTCTTAGTGCGCGTCAGCGGCAAGTTAAGATGCTGATAATAGAGCGCTGACGAGCGACTGTAAAGTATAACATGAGACATTTGCATGAAAGCCACTTTGCTTTCATGCCGCGTTAAAAACGTCCTCAATCGGTCATTTGTACCTATAAGCTCCCTCTTTTCGTGCTTTTTGCCTTACCTAAAAGCAAAGTCTTCTTCCGTGTCAAAGTATCAACATTAGAGACGAGTGGGAAAAATATCAAATGTTGTCACATAACTGTCATTTTTGACGACTACTATAAGCCTCGAATAATGACTTATTAGCATCATTGCTATAACTACTAACGCTCTTTGGAGATTAATATGAAACAAGTAACACTAGTGACTGCAGCGGCTGTTGCTGCACTAACCTTGACTAGCCTTAGCGCTTTGGCACGTGACAACATTAGCATTGTAGGTTCTTCTACGGTATATCCTTTCGCCACGGTAGTGGCTGAAAAGTTTGGTAAAACCACCCGCTTTAAAACGCCCACCATAGAGTCTACCGGTTCTGGCGGTGGCGCTAAATTATTTTGTTCTGGCAATGGAGTCTCACATCCAGATGTCACCAACTCCTCTCGGCGGATGAAAGTGTCTGAGTTCAAAAAGTGTACTGCGAAGGGCGTTGACGTAGTTGAAGTGTTAATCGGCTTTGACGGTATTGTTGTTGCTAACGCTAAAGTATCGGCACCTTTAGAGCTAACGCGTAAAGACTTATTTCTGGCTTTAGCTAAGAACGTTCCCAATCCGGACGGATCGGACTCTTTGGTAGCGAATCCGAATACAACCTGGAAAGACGTTAATGCTAGCTTGCCAGCATCGAAAATTGCCGTGTTTGGTCCACCACCGACATCAGGTACTCGCGATGCATTTGCTGAATTAGCGATGGAAGGCGGTTGCAAGCAGTTTGCTTGGATCAAAGATCTTAAGAAACAATCAAAAGCAGCCAAAAAAGCTGGCGACAACGCCTTGTCTAAGTCACTTAAGGGACAATATAAAGGTATCTGCCATACGGTTCGTGAAGATGGCGCCTATATTGAATCAGGTGAAAATGATAACTTGATCGTACAAAAACTGACTAAAAATCCAGAAGCTCTGGGTATTTTCGGCTTTAGCTTCTTGGAAGAGAATGCATCTAAAGTGCAAGGTTCGTTAGTTGAAGGTAGTGTCCCGACGTTTGAAACCATTGCGGATAAAAGCTATCCAATCTCTCGCCCACTGTATTTCTACATCAAGAAAAACCATATCGGCGTTATTCCTGGTATTGAAGAGTATGCAGCCGAGTTTACCAAAGAGAGTACTTGGGGAGCAGAAGGCTACTTATCTGAACGTGGTATGATCCCATTATCAGATAATCTGCGCGCTAAATACGCTAAAAATGCAAAAGATCTCATTGTTTTGACTGAAGCGGATTTTAAATAAGTTCGTATTATTCTAATATGAACGTCTTTTTTTGACAGGGTATTAGCGTTACAGAGCGGTTCAACTTAGGTTGAGCCGTTTTTTTGCCTATAGGATTCGCGTTACACTAAAGGTAATCGCTGTCTACAGGACTCGTTATTCAGCTGCCTATGATAGGGTTAAGGGTATATAATCCT
>JBLHJR010000034.1:0-28059 GCA_047619205.1 Candidatus Endobugula sp.
TCAAGATAGAACGAGCGTGCTTTCACACGCCATTGACCCCAAGAGCCACACCTCCGTCCAAAAACAGTTTACCGCTTTTTAATAGAGGCCGCCATCTACATAATACGATGGTAGACCCTACTTATTTGGTATGCACTTGCTTAGTCACGCATAAATGCTTCAAGCCAAGCGCAAACTTTCGTAACTGCATCTCGATCGTAACAATTTTTACTTTCAAGGTAATTACCTTGCTCAAGCAGTGCTTTAGCTTCATCATCCGTGCCCAAATAATATTTCAATATCCATTTAATGGGATGACCTTCCGGCTTATCTCCCCAATAATCTGCATTTAATTCATTTAGCGAAGCTTCTATTAGTAATTGATCGTAAGTAAGTCTTTTGTTCGAAAGCTTTCTATACACATCGGGCTTTATAGCCTTTGCTATCGATATGAACACGGAAATACAAGAATATTCACCGTTTAGTTTTCCATCTGTAGCATTATGTATAATTGCAAAGCTGGTCAGGCTTCTCTCAATATCACGTAATGATAGGTCATAATAAAATGCCATTTCCTCAAAAAATTCGATGGTAGATTCATGCGTTCTTGTTTGTATTTCATAACCCATGCGTTTTAAACAATTCTTCAGGTACGTCCTGGGGATCGACGAATAGTGGTCTCTAGGCTTTGGTAACGTTGTCCAAATAGATACAAATTTTTGTAAATATCTAGCTGCATCTACTCCGCTTCCATATTCACAACGTATGGCTTCTTCTAGCTGCTTCCTGTTCATGACAAGTACGAATGTAATATTTGGTACACTAAAAAGATGTTTTATACTTTCAATGAGTGACAGCGCGAACTTAGGTTTACATCTGTCAAGTTCGTCAATTATGAATATCACTGGATTTCCGCCACCCAATTTCTCACCAAGCGACGCTAAGTGCATTTTGAATGCTTCCAAGTTCTGGCGATCCTCGTCTGCTTTAGTTAGTTGGCTAGAGACAAAACCATCTATTAAATCAGATGCTTCTTTTGAAGCATCTTTAATATTCCCGGCCCCATCCAATATAGTCTCGTCAAGAACGCCTGCGGTTAGCGCTTTAATGCCAATCCTTAAGCCAGCACGACCAACTACTTTAAGTGCAGATGTAGCTTTTTCTTTGAATTCAGCATGAGAAACATCATCATCTTTATCAATTAGCTGATATATTTGACTTGATATGGCCAAAAACGGTTCGGGTTGATAGTCATGTTCAAACGCATCAAAGTATATACAAGGGGCTTTGTTTTTCGTTAATAGGCCTTTCCACATCTTGATGAAAGTGCTTTTCCCTTCCCCCCAAGGCGCATCTAGCGCTAACACAAGTTCGTCTTCAGTGTTTTTTATTAAATTAAATAAGCTTTCACCAAAAGGTTTTCGATTAAAAACATCTACTTCTGGTGTAAAACCGTCTTCATACGAAATATTAAGAGGGGGAACTATTAATTTCATTTACTTGTACTCCTTGCCGTTGTACATACCAACGCCAACATAAAAGTCGAGCGGAAGCGAGTCCAGCCCACGCCTTTTGTGGACGATTTGTTATGTTTTTTATATTTTTCATACACGAAAACCCTCACTTCCTGAAATATCACAAAGCCCTTTTAGCATTCCATACAGTTTTGCAATAGCATTTGTAGTTGTGCGATCTGTTAACCCTTGTGCGTTCGCTATTGTTGATATGAAGTTACTGATTCGAGACTCAACACCTTCATAATTTAAATTATGAGCGAGTTTATTTCTTATGGTGTTAATTTCTTTAACCTGCTTCCATAACCACTCTGGCTCTGTATTTTTTAAACACATGCTTTCACCGATTGCGATACATTGTGCGGTATTAAATTGAACTTTTTCAAATGGAGCAGGGTTCGGCAAACGCGAAAGAATGAATTTTATAACCAACCGCTCTATTAACAAATGTCCTTTAAGGATAATTAAAACAGGATCAGCATCTTCTTTTGGCAAATGATCTGCCAATTCATTATAAGCTGCCCAATCTTCTATTGTAGCACTTTCGAGATCACATCTAAGATTGAGTAGAAGTTTTAGAACCTTATGATCTTCCTTGCCCGCCTCAACAAGTTCTTTACATTCGGATATGTGCTTATCTAATAATTCTAACGTTAACAAATCTTTCTCCAAAAAATATAACAGTTTAATTAATAGACCTGTTCCACATATCGCTGCTTCTTGATCAGATTTTATAATTATGGAGCATAGGGTCTTTTTTATAACAAAAATATGATCAAGAGAATAAGTCTACTGATACTGGCTATTGACTTTTTATAGCCTATTTTAAATGTCTGCTTTGGGTCGACAGAAGCCATTATTTTTTAATAATAACAGGTGCGTGCCTTTCCTCGCAAATATCATCCGCTTTCGGCTAGATGCTTGCTGACATTAAAAATCATTAATTTAGATTATATTAACGCCAGCATTTTGCGGCTAGTTTGCAGCGCAGCGAAAAACAGTCCGACAACATGCGCTTGTTGGTATTTTTACAATGGAAATAATGATTGAAGAGTAGCTTTGCCATAAGCCCAAATAAAAGTTCCCGTACATGCTACTAAAACCTCAATAGCTTGATATTTTTTTTTGTCTCTTTTAAGCCCGTCTTTGACTTTCTTTTTATCAACTGAAAACCACATAACCCACTCAGTGTTTTTAAGGTCAGTTATGGATTTAATAGTCTTAGTATTTTTTTTGTTGTAGTCATCAACGTCTATATAATCCTGGATCCTTTCCTTTTTTTCAGAAAGCTGATCTCTCCAGAAAAACAACAAAGCAACTATTACCAAAAGTGCACCAGAGCGTTCTAAATGCACCCAATCTAGGTAGTATATAGATAGCAAAACAGAACAAATCATTATTAATACAGCAGCTAAAACAGGCTTAAATTCAAATGGTATAGGTCTTATCAAAGCAGTAATTCTCATCTTTAAAGTCTAACGCCAGTGTATGGGGCGGGCTGGAGCAGCGCGTAAGCCCGTCCCAGCACGCGTGTTTTTGCGTGCGAACATGACACTTTTGTTAGGCACTTATTATCCCAATTGCAACATAAGCCATGAACCCAAATCCCAAGATAAAACTAATTAGAGCTGTACTTGATAAAACAATTTGAGAAAATTCAACTTTCATGTGCTCTGCTTTTGGCCCGCCATCTAATTGTTTTCCCCAGCGCTCACCGAAAACAAACATATCTAACAATACCGATGCAATCACTAACAAAAATGCAACCATGGAATAAAAAAGAAAACCCCATGACAATTTTAAATATACTGCTAACTCACAACCAAGAGGAATAACATCTTTTCCAGTAAACGCATTAATGGATAAAGTTAAAGCGCCACCCGCCAATAAAAATACAGACTTTGCAATAGTATCTAATCGCCCACGAGCATCTTGCTGGTGTTGATTAAATTGTGCTAACTCTTCCATTTAAAACTCCATCTTATTGAAGGGTGCCTAACAGTATGATAAAAGAGAACAAATCCCTCTCATCAAGATTATAAGGAATCCATTGATTTTAGTGGTGCTTCTAGAAAACATGGTATCTCTCGGTTTTTATTTATTATTCCTTTATTTCTTGCCACCAAAGGAAGTGATAACGATGAACATTATATATACAGACCTTCAATACTGCTGAATGTCCGCTTTGGGTCGACAGCCGTCCCTGAATTCTTAGAGGTCAAAGCCCTACACAAAGCCCATTCCTTGACAAACCAATGCTCACGTAGGGCTTTCCCCCTACACCCAAGCTTTTACGACCGATAGTCAGCATTAATCGTCACGTACTCATGAGATAAATCGGTTGTCCAAATAGTTTCCGTTGCCGTGCCGCGACCAAGACAAACGCGCAATAGTATTTCCTCTTTATCCATCACTTGTTGTCCTGCCGCTTCGGTGTAGCTGGCCGCTCTACCGCCATTTTCAACGATGAGTACATCATCTAGATAAAGACGAATCGCGTCAGCATCGAGTTGATCAACTCCTGCATAACCAATAGCCGCAACAATACGCCCCCAATTCGGATCTGATGCAAACAGCGCCGTTTTCACCAATGGCGAGTGCGCAATGGCGTAGGCCACTTGTAGGCATTCGTCAGCAGTGGCTCCGCCTTCTACCTGAATAGCCACAAATTTTGTCGCGCCTTCACCATCTCGGACAATGGCTTGCGCTAATAGTCGGTATACATCAAAGACCGCCGTTTCTAACAAAGCAAATAATTCATGCTCGCTATCATCAATGAAAAATGACGAGGCGCCGCTTGCCATTAATATACAGCTGTCGTTAGTTGAGGTGTCGCCATCAATAGTAATGCGATTGAAGGATTGATTAGCGGAATTAAATGATAGGTTTTCTAATAGCGTTTGGCTAAGGTGAGCATTGGTAGCGATAAACCCTAGCATGGTTGCCATATGGGGATTGATCATGCCTGCGCCTTTGGCAATGCCATTAACGATAATGGTTTCCCCTTGATACTCAAAACACCGACTGGCGCCCTTGGCTTGCGTATCCGTGGTCATAATACCTTGGGCGGCTAACAACCAATTCGTTTCTTCTAAGCCATTAAATAGCTCGGGAACGGCTTCGATTATTTTTTGAGTGGGTAAAGGCTCGCCAATAACACCCGTTGAGAAGGGTAGAACTTGCTGAGCTTGTACTGAAGTGTGTATCGAACCTGAGGATGCCGACACCGCTTCACAGCAATGTAAAGTATCCTGTATACCTTGCTCGCCAGTGCACGCATTGGCGTTGCCCGAATTGACTAACAAGTAACGTGGCTGCTGACTTAAATGCTGTTTACACACCACTACTGGAGCGGCACAGAATGCATTTTGGGTAAACACACCCGCGACTTTTACCGTCGCCGGTAGCTCAATCAGCATCACATCTAATTGATTATTTTTTTTAATGCCTGCACTAATAGCATTTAACTTAATGCCACTAATTTTCTGCATTTCAGGAAAAACTACATTGCCTACAGCCATGGATAAAACTCTCTACTTTATATTTCCATTTGGGAGCGAAACGCTAGCCACTGAATTTACAGCTTGCCATGACATTGCTTATATTTTTTACCTGAGCCGCAAGGGCAAGGTTCATTACGGCCTACTTTTTTACCTGCGCGCACTATTGTATGATCATTGTTTTTCTGAAGATTGTGTGGCGACTCACTCTCCGCGCCTAAAGCGGGAGACTCCGCGTGCAACATTTCCATTTCACGCTCCAGTTGCGCTCGTCTTTCTGCATCCATTGCCGCACGCTCTTCAGGAGAAACCGGCTCTACGCGAGCAATAATACGTACGGTTTCTTCTTTGATAGTTTGCAACATGGTTTGAAACAATTCAAACGATTCACGTTTGTATTCTTGCTTAGGATTTTTTTGTGCATACGCACGCAGACCAATACCTTGACGCAAATGATCCATGTTGAGCAAATGTTCTTTCCATTGCATATCCAACACTTGCAGCATCACTTGTTTTTCAACTTCGATTAACGCTTCGCCTAATCGCTCACATTTTTCATCATAACTGGATTGGACTAGTGCAATCACTTTGTTAGTTAATGTTTCTTCATGCAAGTTTGAATCTTCATCTAACCATTTTTGTATCGGCGCTGGCAGATCAAATTCATTTTCAATATATTGCTGTAAGCCGTTTACATCCCACTGTTCTTCCATACTCTGCGGAGGAATAAAACCACTCACCATATCGCCGACTACATCGTAACGAATATTCGTAATCACATCGCGGATAGACTCGGACTCTAATATTTCATTACGCTGACTGTAAATCACTTGGCGCTGATCATTGGATACATCATCAAATTCCAATAACTGCTTACGCATATCAAAGTTACGCCCCTCTACTTTACGTTGCGCCTTTTCGATAGCATTGCTGACCATGCGATGTTCAATCGCTTCACCTTTCTCCATGCCCAGTGCTTGCATAAAATTACGCACACGCTCAGAGGCAAAGATACGCATCAAGTTATCTTCCATCGACAGATAAAATCGCGACAAACCAGGATCACCTTGACGACCTGCACGTCCGCGCAACTGATTATCAATACGACGGGACTCATGCCGCTCAGTGCCTAGTATGTGCAAACCTCCTGCCGCCATTACCGTATCGTGACGAACCTGCCAGTCGGCTTTGGCTGCATCAATTTTTTCTTTACTCGCGTCACCGAGTTCAGCAAGTTCTACTTCTAAATTACCACCCAATACAATATCAGTACCACGACCCGCCATATTTGTCGCGATGGTGACTGCGCCAGGTCGGCCCGCTTGAGCAACTATTTCGGCTTCTTTTTCATGAAATTTTGCATTCAATACATTATGTTTAAGATTGTCACGATCGAGGCGCTTAGACAATTCCTCCGATGACTCTACCGATGCCGTACCCACAAGAATCGGCGCATTAATCTGTTGATACTTTTTAATATCGACTACGATCGCATCGTATTTTTCTTCGATGGTCAGATACACCAAGTCATTTAAATCTTGGCGTGTAACCTCCTGATTAGTGGGGATAACCACAACATCTAAGTTGTATGTCTGACGAAATTCAAATGCTTCGGTATCCGCCGTTCCTGTCATACCCGATAATGTTGGATACAAGCGAAAATAATTCTGGAAGGTAGTTGAGGCTAAGGTTTGTGATTCATTCTGTATAGACATGCCTTCTTTGGCTTCAATGGCTTGATGTAGCCCTTCCGATAAACGTCGCCCGGGCATGGTACGGCCAGTGTGCTCATCTATTAATAGAATTTCGCCATCTTGTACGATGTAATCAACATCACGCTGCAACATGGAATGCGCCCTCAGCGCTGAATGTACATGATGCAGTAAACTTAGATTAGTCGCCGCATACAGACTTTCATCTTCATTAATCAAACCCGCAGTGGACAATAATTCTTCAATACGCTGGTGGCCTGACTCGGTCAACTCGACTTGTCGTTGTTTTTCATCGATAGTGTAATCAATGCCTTCTTCTTCCGGTTTATCCTTATTCTCAACTTCATCGCCCACCACTTTACCTGTTAGCTTGGGGATGAGGGTGTTCATCTTACGATAGAGTTCAGCGTTATTATCCACCTGACCCGAGATAATAAGTGGTGTTCTCGCCTCATCAATTAAAATAGAATCAACTTCATCAACTATCGCAAAATTTAATGAGCGCTGAACGCGCTCCTCTTTAGACAGAGACATATTGTCGCGCAAGTAATCAAAGCCAAACTCATTATTGGTGCCGTAAGTAATATCCGCCTGATAGGCAAGCTGCTTTTCTGCAAAATCTTGCATCGCATACACCACACCTACAGTCATGCCTAAAAACTCATAAATAGGCGACATCCACTTGGCATCACGATTCGCTAAATAATCATTCACGGTGATAACGTGTACGCTCCCGGTTAATGCATGAAGGTAAGCCGGCAAGGTACTGACTAAGGTTTTACCTTCACCCGTGCGCATTTCTGCAATCCGCCCTTCGTGCAGGGTCATTCCACCGATAAGCTGTACATCAAAATGACGCAACCCAAGCGCACGTTTAGAGGCTTCTCTCACCACAGCAAAAGCTTCAGCGATCAAGCTATCGAGAGTCGCTCCATCGGCTAAGCGCTGTTTAAATTCCGTCGTCTTAGCCTTTAACTGTTCATCAGTTAGGTCAACCATTTCCGCCTCTAACTGGTTAACTTGGACTACTAACTTACCCATACGCTTTAATTCACGCTTATTTTTTGAACCGAAGACAGTGCGAAATACTTTATTAAACATAACTTACCTAAATGATGATGACCCTTTATTACGGGTGATTTTATGTGATGACAAACCCATTTTTTAACAACAAGATTGTCCAGTAACATCTAGTATTGAAAAGTCGCCAGTAAACAATATGGCGTCAGCTTTCGCAAGATATTATTAAGGAAATAAGAGGGAGGGGCTTAGCGGTGTGTGCGATTAATATAAGAGGCTGGATCGACAGGACGACCGTATTTATACACTTCAAAATGTACATGGGGGCCAGTAGAACGGCCAGTGCTACCCATTAAGGCAATGACTTGACCTTTTTTGACTACGTCACCAGTTTTCACTAAATTCTGCTTGTTGTGCGCATAACGTGTTTGAAAACCGCTACCGTGATTGATTTTTATCATGCCTCCATAGCCATTACGCTCGCCAGACTCAACGATAATACCTGAGGCGACCGCTATAATCTTAGAGCCTTGCTTGCCCGCAAAATCGACCCCGCTATGCCATGCTACTTTACCGTTAAACGGGTCGGTTCGACGACCGTAACGGGATGACATCCAGCCTTTGAGCACAGGCCTTCCCGCAACAAATATATCATCTTGAAGGCTGCGGTTAGTCATTAATGATTCGAGCGTATCGAGCTGCTGCTCACGATCGCGGATTTGATCAGCCAATTGATTAATAATATCAATAAATTTAGGTGGGCGGTGAGCATCGCCGATAGCATCTGTTTCAGGACCGCCTATAGCTGGCACTTGATCAAAATTAAACTCGCCGTCATCTAAATTTGCCATGCTGGTTAAACGCTCACCCAACGCATCTAACCTAACTAAACGCCCCTGTAATGCTGCCATGCGAAGAGTAATTGCGGATATTTGCTCTTCGGAGTCTTCTTTGACCCTGACTACATCTTGCTGCTGACTTTTCAGCATTTCTGCCCATGCCTTGCTAGCATCTTTAGTTAATACACCATCAGCACCTGACTCATTAGCGCTATAGCCTAAATATAAGCCTGTACCCAAAGGTAAACCGAGAAAACAAATCGATAATAGTGCACGCGTCCAACCCGCCAGCGTGAACTGTCGAGTATTACCGTGATGATTACTGACAAATATTATTTTCACAACAATTATTACGCTACGCAGTTAATTGATATAGGGTTTATTTAATAATAGGCCACTTTTACAGAATATGCCCAATCCTACTTGTGCTATGCGCTTTACCTACAACATATATTATAGCTAAAGATAGTCCGCCTATTTCAGTTAACGGCCAAACGCCTGCCAGCTTTAACTTTAACCTAAGCATAAAAGCAAGCGGCCAATATATCTCAGTTAGCGATTAAATAGAAGAGTTTACCCCTGATTCAAAGGTATAAACAACTGATTAATCAGCAAGATAGTGAACACATTTGGCGGGAATTAAACCGCTAAAATAGGCTTCGCATATGAAATGGGGGCTTTTTCTTCACCTTCAAAGGTGACCACCTCCCATGCATCTGGTTGAGAAATAAGCTGCCTAAGGGATTTATTATTTAAAGCATGTCCCGATTTATGAGCACAAAACTCGCCAATTAGGCTATTCCCAAGCAAATAAAGGTCGCCAATGGCATCTAGCACCTTATGTTTGACAAATTCATCTTCATAGCGCAAACCATCTTCATTAAGCACGCGAAAATCATCGACGACAATGGCATTATCCATGCTACCGCCTTTAGCTAGCCCTTTAGAACGTAGATACTCAATTTCATGCATAAAGCCAAAGGTACGCGCGCGACTGACCTCCTTAACAAAAGAAGTGCTGGAAAAATCAACCGAGGCTTTTAGTGCGCGATCATGAAAGGCGGGATGGTCAAAATCAATACTAAAACTGACCTTAAAGCCGTCAAAGGGCAAAAAACAGGCGGTTTTATCGCCATCACTGACTGCGACTTTTTTCTTAATCCGAATGAATTTTTTTGCTGCAGACTGCTCTTGTATACCCGCTGACTGAATAAGAAAAACGAAAGGGCCTGCACTACCATCCATAATAGGGACTTCAGCAGCACTTAGCTCAACAACCGCATTATCAATACCCATTCCAGCCATTGCTGATAACAGATGTTCTACGGTAGAGACTTTCACATCACCACTCACTAAAGAAGTAGAGAGTGTGGTGTCACCGACATTTTCGGCTTTTGCTGGGATATCAACAGCAGGGTCAAGGTCAACACGGCGAAAGACAATACCGTGATCTTCAGGGGCTGGTTTTAAACGTAAATAGACCTTGTCCCCTGTGTGTAAACCAACACCTGTTGCTTGAATTTCATTTTTAAGTGTGCGCTGACGTATCATTAGGTAAAGACTTCCTCAACAGATAAACAATTTAGAAAAGAGAGAAGCTTTTTCTAATTGACAGAATATGGGTAAAGAGTAGTCAAATGGTAGCTTATACTATCTGACATAAAGCTGTAATTATAACAGGCTTGCATCTATACCACTATCGCATAAATTTTTATTAGTACTTCTGGTGCCTCAGAAACTAATGCTCCCGAAACACCTCAAAACCCGCAAAAGCAACATCAGCATGCCTTAAAAGGGGGGAGGAAGGCATGCTGACATCTTTTTTGCTCCAACAGTTGACCTATAGAAACATGATTAGTTCCATTGCTTAGCAAAAATTATTTATTTTAAAAAATCAAACAACGGGGCTAATCGGCTTGATTCCTTAAAAAAGCAGGAATATCCAAGTATTCAAAGTCTTTATCCGATACAGGATGCGTCTTTTCGGCTTGTTTTGTCGCCGTATTGCGCATAACGGTTGGTTTGTCCAGCTCTCTGTAATCAGACGATAGGGGCTTGCGCGTGTTACTCACTACCACGCGGGCTTCAGGCGCCTTCTTCTTAACTTCCGTGCCTTGCAAACCCGTTGCCACAACAGTGACGCGCAATTCATCCGTTAATTCAGGATCAATAACCGTACCCACCACAACCGTTGCATCAGCAGAAGCAAATTCTTCAATAATTTCACCCACTTCATTGAAATCACCCAAAGACAAGTCTAAACCCGCAGAAATATTCACCAAAATACCTCTAGCACCCTGCAAGTTAACACCTTCCAATAGAGGACTACGAATAGCAGCTTCAGCCGCTTCACGGGCACGGTTTTCACCAGAAGCAAAGCCACTTCCCATCATTGCCATTCCCATTTCTGACATGACGGTACGTACATCCGCAAAATCCACATTAATCATGCCTGGACGCATAATCAAATCAGCAATACCCTGAACAGCTCCTAGCAAGACGTCATTCGCTGCCTTAAATGCTTCAATTAAACTGGCATTAGCACCCAGTACAGCTAATAAACGCTCATTAGGAATCGTAATTAATGAATCTACATGTTGCTGTAATTCAAAAATTCCTTCATCAGCAATTTGCATGCGTTTCCGGCCCTCAAAAGGGAAAGGCTTAGTCACTACCGCTACGGTTAAAATACCAAGATCTTTAGCAACCTCAGCAACCACTGGCGCAGCGCCAGTGCCGGTACCACCCCCCATTCCTGCAGTGATGAAAACCATATCAGCACCTTCAAGAACTTCAGCAATACGGTCTCGATCTTCAAGTGCAGATTGACGCCCTACTTCAGGGTTAGCGCCTGCACCTAGCCCCTTGGTCATGCCACCACCTAACTGTAATGCTGTGCGTGCATCAATATCTCGCAACGCCTGAGCATCGGTATTGGCACATACAAATTCAACACCTTCAACATTGGAGTCCATCATATGACGGACTGCATTACCGCCACCACCACCCACACCAACCACTTTAATCACCGCATTTTGCGGCATATTATCCACGAGCTCAAACATAACATTTCCCCCACTTTGTGTAAAAATCGTATTCAAAATCTATAAAAAACAATATGGACTATTAAACCTTGAAACGGCAGTTGAATCACCAAAGTCTGCACAAGTTATTGATGCACAGCTTTTTCGCGCTAACTGCCGTTTCTTGGTTAAAGCCCACCCTGAAACCAACGCTTAATTTTTTGTAAAAGATCAACTTTTGTTTCTCGATGAACTGTCCGTCCTTCTTCGTGTTGTTTTTTCGCATAATGCAACAACCCCACTCCGGTAGAATAAATTGGGTTGTTAACGATATCGGCCAGACCACTAACATTTTGCGGTGACCCCAAGCGTACGGGCATGTGAAATATTTCTTCCGCTAGCTCAACGACGCCCTCCATCTTTGCTGTACCACCGGTCAAAACAACACCTGCCGCAACAAGATCTTCGTAACCACTACGACGCAGTTCTGCTTGTACTAGCGTAAACAATTCATCGTAACGTGGCTCAACGACTTCGGCTAAAGATTGTCGAGACAGTCCTCGTGCAGGGCGATCACCCACACTTGGTACTTGAATAGTTTCATCTACTCCCGTTAATTTTGCTAACGCACAGGCATATTTAATTTTTATATCTTCCGCGTGTAATGTTGGTGTGCGTAATGCCATCGCAATATCATTAGTGACCTGATCGCCAGCAATAGGGATGACACCGGTGTGCCTAATTGCACCGTCAATAAATATCGCAATATCAGTAGTACCACCACCGATATCTACCATGCAAACACCTAGCTCTTTTTCATCTTCTGTTAATACCGAGTAACTAGAGGCCAACTGCTCTAAAATAATATCTTCTACATCAAGGCCACAGCGTCTAATACATTTTTCAATATTTTGTGCGGCATTCACGGCACAAGTAATTAAATGTACCTTCGCCTCGAGACGAACGCCGGACATACCTAATGGCTCTTTCACTCCTTCCTGGCTATCAATCAAATATTCTTGTGGCAGTATATGTAAAATTTGCTGATCCGCAGGAATGGCAACCGCTTGTGCTGCGTCAATAACACGATCGACATCCTGACTGAACACCTCCCGATCTTTAATCGCTACAATACCATGAGAATTTAAACTACTAATATGACTACCCGCAATACCTGCATACACTGAATGTATTTCACAACCTGCCATCAATTCCGCCTCTTCTATGGCACGCTGAATAGATTGCACTGTTGATTCAATATTCACTACCACACCTTTTTTCAACCCCGTTGAACGGTGCGAACCAATACCTATTATTTCTAATTGACCATTAGGATTTAACTCTCCAACAATAGCGACAACTTTGGAAGTACCGATATCCAAACCGACAATTAAATTATTCTCTCTTTGCTGTGCCATCACTTAACCCCTCGCATACATTGCATCTTGCATATGACGTAACTTCACCTTTGAAGATATTTTTTTACTCACAACGGCACTATCTAGCGCTTCTTGTCGCGTATTACTTGACCCCCACTGAATAGAGAGTCCATTTGGATAACGAATATCAACCAACTTAACATCCTCTAATACACTTAATAAACGTAGATCCAGCAAATGCGTTAAGCGCTGTATCTTTTTAAAAACTTCACCTCTACCCAAGATTACTTGCCAGCCATTATTCAAACTCAGCTGCCACATGCCTCGTCGATCTTTTGTTAATGAAGTAATTGACAGCTCATAGGTCTGAAACACATTAGCCAATACCGAATACTGACGCATAATCATCTGCGCTTCATCTCGCTCACCCGATAATTTGGACAAATGCATTAGCCCTGAATGGTCTTTTGTTAATATTAATTCACCTCGAACATTAACAAAGCCTGCATCACCCCAACGAGCAATAGGTACATGCTCAGTTATATTAACCAACAAACGATCTGGCCACTGCCTAACTAAATTAACACTATCAATCCAAGGCATTATTTTTAGATTAGCTCTTATACGGTTTATGTTTTCACCCACAAAACTACCGCCGATCATGTCTTGTACTAAAACCTCTATACGCTCTCTCTCAACATATTTAAAATCACCCTGAACAACGACTGCTACGATAGGACGACCTAACAACTGCTGGGTCACTCTGACGCCGTAAAAACCTATTACCCCAATCACACTTACCGCTACACTAGTCACAATTAATAGACGAATATATATAAAAACCTTGTTTAAACGCAAATAGAGCCTAGGTTCTTTTGGCTTAGCTATTCGCTTGTTTACTCTCATCAGTTATTATCCAAGCATGCCTTTATAGAGAATTTTTATTAATAGCGGCCTGTAATATCTCTACCACCAAACCATCAAAACTATAACCGTCGGCTTTAGCCGCCATAGGCACCAGACTATGACTAGTCATTCCCGGAACGGTATTCACTTCTAATATTTGCCACTCTCCATTTTCATTCGCCATAATATCAACACGCCCCCAACCCCTGCACTGCAAACTATGAAACGCCTTTAGCGCTAAGTCCTTAAGTTCTTGCTCTTTGTTTTCACTTAACCCACAAGGACACAAATAGCGAGTGTCGTTATCAATATACTTGGCATCATAATCATAAAAGCTGTGATCTGTTTCTAGCTTAATAACCGGCAGCGCCTTACCATTTAACACTGCCACGGTATACTCAGCACCCGTCAATAACTTTTCCGCGATTACTGCAGCGTCATACTTGGCTGCCTGTTGGTAAGCGGCGCTCAATTCCTCCGCGTTATGTGCGAGAGCCATACCAATACTTGAGCCTTCATGAGCTGGCTTAACCATAGCCCCTCCACCTAATTCATCTATCGCTGTCTGGAAATTTGTTTGTTCATCTAAAACAACAAATGCTGACGTAGGTAATCCAAGACCCTGCCATAATTGCTTACTCAACACTTTATTCATTGCTAATACCGATGCTTGGGTATCACTACCGGTATAGGGAATATTCATAATATCCAGTAAAGCTTGTAAACGACCATCCTCACCAATTCCACCATGCAAGGCGATAAATGCGACATCAATATTTGCAGCTGTAATCGTCTCAATAATATTTTCCTGCAAATCTATGGCAATCGTATTGACACCCGCATTATTTAGCGCGGACAACACCGCCTGACCGCTCTCTAAGGAGACAGCTCGCTCTGCGGATAGCCCGCCGAATAAAACACCGACACGCCCTAATGTAGAAAAATCACTTTTATGCATACTATTTACTTGCCACTCTGTTCATTTACTATTGTTTTCGTCATTTCGTGCTTTTCATATTTATAGTTATTATTACCAAGCTTTTTTATTACAATAATTTTCGTTTTGCGAGCTCAATAGCCAAACCACCCACATTACCTGCGCCCTGTGTCATGACTATATCGTTAGGCTTTACCATTTCACTCACAATGGCTGGCACCCCATCAACCCCCTCAATAAATATTGGGTCCACTTTGCCACGGTTACGAATACTTCGGCTTAAATGCCGTCCATCCGCCCCCTGAATAGGTTCTTCACCAGCAGAATATACATCCAGCAAAATCAACACATCAACTTTTGAAAGCACATCGACAAAATCTTCATATAGATCTCTTGTTCTCGAATAACGGTGAGGCTGATATATCATCACTAAACGCCGATCTGGCCAACCATCTCTAACGGCCAGAATCGTCGCATCCACTTCTCTTGGGTGATGGCCATAATCATCAATCAACATTGCCGAACCATCTGCCACTGGGTATTCACCGTAAATTTGAAAGCGACGACCTACGCCCTCGAAACTTTCAAGACCTTGCTTAATCGCTAGCACTTCCACCTTTTCATCAACCGCAATAGCAATCGCAGCCAATGCATTCAATACATTATGACGACCAGGCATATTCAAACGAATGCTAACAGGTTCTTCACTAGAAATAGCATGACTAATCACACTAAAATAAGTTTGAGTTTTATCTTGCCGAACATCAACCGCACGATAATCATTATCTTCACCAAAACCATAGGTAATCACTTGGCGAGAAATATCGGGTAACAACTCTTGAATAACAGGATCATCTCCACATACCACTAACAAGCCGTAAAAAGGTAAGTTAGAAACAAATTCCATAAAGGTTTTTTTCAATCGAGAAAAATCACCTTCATAAGTATCCATATGATCCGCATCGATATTGGTGATCACTGCCACCATAGGCTGTAAATGCAAAAACGACGCATCACTTTCATCTGCCTCTGCGACTAAATATTGGCTAGTACCCAATTTAGCATTACTGCCTGCACTATTAACTAAGCCACCAATAACAAAGGTAGGATCCAATCCTCCCGCTGCTAATACTGCGGTAATTAAACTAGTGGTGGTAGTTTTTCCATGTGTGCCTGCAACTGCAATACCATGTCGATAGCGCATTAACTCAGCCAACATTTCTGCACGACGCACTACTGGAATCCTATGCTCTCGCGCACTCACAATTTCAGGGTTATCTTCATCAACGGCACTGGAATTAACAATAACGTCAGCACCGATAACATTGGTCATTTTATGGCCAATAAATATTTCTACACCCATTGATTGCAAACGGCTAACAACACTAGACTCACGTAAATCAGAACCCGAAATTTGATAACCCTGATTCAATAATACTTCAGCAATACCACTCATGCCTGCACCGCCAATACCAATAAAGTGTATACGCTTAATACGTCGCATTTCAGGAACACAAAAACTGGCGTTAGACAGCATGACATTATTTGTCACAACACAGCTCCTCGCAATGATTGGCCACTTGATTGGTGGCTTCTGGTAGCGCTATTTTTTTTAATTGAACGTGCATTTTTTTTAATTCGTCTCGATTAACATTAAGCTTACTTAACAACTGACTTAAGTCTTCCTGATTACAGTTTTTTTGCTCCACTAACAGTGCGGCGTTATTATCCACTAACCATTTCGCATTATAATATTGATGATTATCAATAGCCGACGGTAACGGAATAAAAATCGCGGGGACACCGGCAACGGCGACCTCACTAACGGTTAATGCACCTGCCCGACAAACCAATAGATCAGCCCAAGCATATGCCTCCGCCATATCATCTACAAACTCATCAATACGCGCGTTTATCTTTAATTTTTTATAAGCTTTACTCACGGGCTCCTGCTTATCTTTTCCAGTTTGGTGCCATACTTCTGGTCGGCACTGCTCATCCATAGAATCTACAGCGTAAGGTATTACATCATTAATCGCCTTAGCACCTAAACTACCGCCTATAATTAATAGGCGTAAGTTGTTAACTTTGCTAACCAGTTGATCATTTATACCGATACTCGTAATGGATGACCTAACGGGGTTACCTACATGAATAGAATTATCAAGGCTATGAGGAAATGCCGTTAGATTTTTATGAGCAATTTTTGCCAATAATCGATTAGCACTTCCCGCAATAGAGTTCTGCTCATGAATAATTAATTTTTTACCTAACAATCTAGCTGCAATACCCCCTGGCGCAGTCACGAAACCACCAAAACCAATGACTACTGAAGGTTTTTTCTTCATAATAATCACTGCCGACTGAACAACTGCCCAGCATAGCAAAAAAGGTACTTTTAGTTTTTCCAGCCATCCCTTGCCACGAAAGCCTGCTATGGCAATAGTATTAAATTCAATATTTTCAGTGGGCACTATTGCTGCCTCCATACCCAATCGGGTACCTAGCCAAGAGACATTCGCGCCTCGACGGATTAATTCTTTTGCTACTGCCATTGCAGGAAAGATATGTCCTCCCGTGCCGCCAGCCATAATTAAATAACGACATGACTTCATCAGCTGGCCTCTCTTGCTTTCGCTAAAGGTCTCACTAAGTCCATATCGAGATCGTATTCAATACGCAGCACTAATGCCATCAACAAACAGGTTACAATCAAACTACTGCCGCCATAACTAATAAACGGTAGTGTTAAGCCTTTAGTTGGGAAAAAACCGGACGCCACCCCTACATTAATAATAACCTGACAGGTAATAATTAATGCCACGCCAAATACTGCCAATGCACTAAAAACATCATTTCGCTCTATGGCTTTTTTTGCAATAGCGAAAATCTTCACCACTAACAAAAAGAAAAGGATAAGCAAGAGCAAACCGCCAATAAAACCATATTCCTCTGCAAAAACAGCAAAAATAAAATCGGTATGTGCTTCAGGAAGATATAATAATTTCTGAATACTATTACCCATTCCCAGCCCAAACCACTCGCCACGCCCAAACGCAATTAACGATTGCGTCAACTGGTAACCACTATCAAACTGGTCTTCCCATGGATCCAAAAATGTCACTAAGCGCTTCATTCGATAGGGGGTAAAAAGAGCTAGTGCCGCCAATATCCCAAGACCAGAAAACAACAGTAATACACACTGCCATAACTTAGCTCCAGCCAGAAATAACATGCCGCCAACAGTAATCGCTAACACGACGGCACCACCAAAATCAGGCTCAAGTAATAATAACCACATCAATAGCACCAGCATTAACAATGGCTTGAACAACTCTTTCCACTGCGTCTGCAATACATACTGACTATTGGATAAATAACTCGCAAAAAATATGACGCCACAAAATTTAACAATTTCAGAAATTTGTATTGTAATCGGCCCAAGCTGTAACCACCGCTGACTCCCATTAACCCTTTTTCCCACACCGGGTATAAGTACAATCAGCAATAATGCACAAGCGACAAAGAACAACATCCAGCCATATTTACGCCAAAATAAAGTGGGGATACTTAACATCACAATACTAGCGATTAATGCGATCATTAAATAAATTAAATGCCGCTTAACAAAAAACCACGGAGTATTATGGTTGACAGCAGAGTAGTCCATAGAAGCTGACGCAATAATAATTAGGCCTATTGATAGCAAGATCGCCACCAATAAGATTAATGAGCCATTAAGTGATACATCCGAATGAGACTGGGACTTAGGGAACAATGGTAGTCTGAGCAATTTTATCATGCTGCTAAACCCACCATTATCGCAATAAATTGTTCTCCCCGATCCTCAAAACCAGAAAACATATCAAAACTTGCACATGCTGGGGACAGCAACACCACATCGCCCTCTTGTGCATACTGCTTAGCCTTGCTTACCGCATGTTGCAATGAAGAAACACGCTCACATTCAGTAACGTCCTGCAACACTAACTGTATTTTTTCTGCATCTTGACCTATCAATACGAGATGGCGAACACACTGTTTAACAATGGCGATTAATGGTGAAAAATCTGCGCCTTTAGCATCGCCGCCCGCAATTAAAATAATATTCTCTTTGCCTGTTGAAAAGCCATCCAGTGCCGCTAAAGTCGCGCCGACATTGGTACCTTTAGAATCATTGATATAGCTCACACCATCAATCGTCGCAACATGCTCACAACGATGCGGCAAGCCTTTGTATTGTCTTAACGTCGCCAACATGCTTGGCATATCAAACCCAGCTGCAAAACCTAAGGCTAAGGCAGCTAAAGCATTTACATGGTTATGCTTACCCTTGATTAATAACTCACTGACAGGCATTAATTTTTTAAATTGATAGGCCAAGTAATCACCTTCAGGGGAAGACACTAGGCCAAAACTATTAATATCGGGGCGATCATTACCAAAACTTAGCACCGTGGCATCTTTCGCCAAAGGTGGGTGCGTTAGAAAATCTTGTCGATTAATCACCAATTGTTCTGCATGCCGATAAACACGCTGCTTAACTTGATGATAGGACGCTAAAGAATCATAACGGTCCATATGATCAAGACTAATATTCAACACAGTAGCTACTTTAGCCTTTAACGAAAATGTGCTTTCTAGCTGAAAGCTAGACAATTCCAAAACAAAAAAATCAAATTTTGGATTCTCTAATAACTCCAGTACTGGAACCCCTAAATTCCCACCTATCCCCGGCGTAAAACCTGCCGCACTTGCCATCTCGCCCACTAAGGTCGTCACGGTAGATTTAGCATTTGAACCGGTAATTGCAATAACGGGTTTATCCACAACCCGAGCAAACAATTCAATATCACCGACGATAGAGACACCCGCAGCAATAGCCGCTTGCAGCTCTGGCATTTTCAAACTCAACCCTGGACTAATTACAATTTCACTCGCAGCAGCCAACAACTCGCTATTAAGGCCGCCAGTGATCAAAGTAACATCGGCAAACTCTTGTTTGAACATCTCAACATTTGGTGGCGTTTGGCGGGAGTCCATCACCATAAAACGAACATTTTTTTTCTGTAAAAAGCGCGCAGCCGATAACCCAGTTAATCCTAACCCGATGACTATTGTTAATTGACTGCTAGCGATTAAATTCATGACTCTTATATGGCTCTTATTAGTCTATCTTTCAGTTTTTTTAATGATTTTATTTAACGTAGTTGTATTTAACGTAATTGTATCTAACGTAGTTTCAAAGTCGCCAATCCAAACAACACTAGCATGACGGTAATAATCCAAAAGCGCACAATCACTCTAGGCTCCGGCCAGCCCTTCAGCTCAAAATGATGGTGAATAGGTGCCATCCGAAAGACTCTTTTCCCCGTCAACTTAAACGATGCGACTTGAATGATGACGGAAACCGTTTCCATTACAAAAATGCCGCCCATAATAAACAATACAATTTCATGTCGAATAATAACGGCAATAACACCCAGCGCAGCACCTAAAGCTAAAGCGCCAACATCCCCCATGAATACCTGTGCGGGGTAGGTGTTAAACCATAAAAAACCTAAGCCCGCGCCGCCCAATGCCGCGCAAAACACCAATAGCTCACCTGAACCCGCAATATAAGGGATGTTAAGATAGCTAGAAAACCCAACATTACCGGCCAGATAAGCAATAATACCTAAAGCACCACCCACCATTACCGTCGGCATGATAGCCAAGCCATCTAGCCCATCCGTTAAGTTAACTGCATTACTTGCCCCTACAATCACTAGATAGGCTAGTAGGATGTAACCCCAGCCTAAATCGATACTGACATTTTTAAAGAATGGAATAATCAACTCTGTTTCTGCAGGACTTGTCGAACATTGATATAAATAAATTGCGGCACCTAAGCCTGCTACCGACTGCCAAAAATATTTCCACCTTGCCGGCAAGCCCCGAGTATTTTTCTCAACCACTTTTCTATAGTCATCAACAAAACCTACTGCGCCAAAAACTCCCGTCACAATCAGCACTACCCAAACGTAACGGTTACCCAAATCAGACCACAATAAAGCGCTAGCAAAGATGGCAATCAAAATTAAGGTGCCACCCATCGTAGGGGTTCCCGCCTTAATCAAATGTGATTCAGGGCCATCATCACGAACGACTTGTCCTATCTGTAATATATTTAAACGCGAGATCATCCACGGACCCAATATAAAACAAATTATTAAAGCGGTTAATGCGCCCAATATCCCTCGTAATGTTAAATATTGAAAAACGGAAAAACCGCCATAAAATTGTTGTAAATATTCAGCAAGCCAAACTAGCATTATTATCTCCTCGTTGTATCAACGCCTGCACCACTATATCCATGCGTGAACTACGTGAACCTTTTATTAAAAAAACTGTATTTTCATCAGCCATTTTTTTTGCATCAATAATCAATTGCTCGACATTATCGTAATGAATCGCATTTTTTGAAAACCCATACACCGCCGCTTTAGAATAAGTGCCCACAGCCAACAAAACATCAATACTTTTATCTTTTGCATAAACACCGACATCTTGATGTTCCTGTAAGCTAGACTCACCCAGCTCAGCCATATCGCCCATAATAAATATTTTCCTAGCTGACGCATCAGCTAACACATCAATTGCAGCGCGCATCGAACTCGGGTTAGCGTTATAACTATCATCCATAACAACAGCATCTTTAAAGCCCACTAAACGCTGCAAACGCCCATCAATACCAATGAAATTTTGTAAGCCCTGAACAACACTAGCCACACTAATATTGGCAGCATAAGCACAGGCGGCAGCGGCTAACGCATTAGACACATTATGCAAACCTAGCACCTGTAACCTCACTGGAAATTGTTCACCTTGAAAATGCAACTGAAAAGACGCACAACCATCAGCGCCAGTCTCTACAGCTGTCGCTCGAACACTTGCCCGATCACTTTCATCCGCCACTTCAGTTTTTGAAAAAGTAATTACCTTACGCTGGCTATTCTGTAGCAACCATTGACCTGCATAATGATCATCTAGATTTACTATTGCTACGCCATTGCCAGACAGACCGTTATAAATCTCACCTTTGGCGGTAGCAATATTATCCATAGAACCAAAACCCTCGATATGCGCAGGCATCACATTATTAATCAGCGCAACATCAGGGTCAGCCAATCGAGTGAGATAATCAATTTCACCGAGAGCGCTAGCCCCCATTTCAATTACGGCATATTGATGATGCTTCATCAAAGATAATAATGTGAGCGGAACACCGATATGATTATTAAGGTTGCCTTGAGTAGCAAAAACAGCCCCCCCCACAGCAAGCTGTAGAATACTTAACAACATCCCTTTGACTGTTGTCTTACCACTACTACCCGTAATTGCAAATAACTGGCCAGTAAAATTCTCTCTTTGTGCATGAGCAATATGACCCAATGCGATTGTCGTATCATCCACCACCCACTGCGGAATAGAAATTTCGTCTACAGCATGATCGACAACTACGGCGCAAACGCCAGCATTCACCGCAGCAGCTAAAAACTCATGGGCATCAAATCGATCACCTTTAAGCGCAACAAAACAATCGCCAGAATTAATATCACGAGTATTAATGCTCACCGAAGTGAATTCAACATTTTCATTAATGACTTCACCGCCAAAATGTGAACGTAAATATTGCAATGACAGTGCGCTAATCATTATATTTAGCCTCCAGTGTTCGCAAAGCTAAGCGCGCAATATTTTGATCGCTAAAGGGCATTTTTTTATCGCCAATGAGCTGATAGTCTTCATGCCCCTTGCCTGCGATAATAATGATGTCATTAACTGCAGATCTCTCAATAGTGGTGGCGATTGCCTGCTCACGATCGGAAATCACTTGATGTTTTTCAGCAATAAAACCCTGGCAAATGTCATCAATAATAGCTCGGGGATTCTCACCACGTGGATTATCACTGGTGACTACGACATGATCCGCATAACGCTCGGCAATTTTGGCCATCAAAGCACGCTTTTCTTTATCTCGATCGCCACCACAACCAAATACACACCACAATTTTTTTTCTGTAACCACTAGAGTATTTTCACTCAGCGATTGCAGTACATTTTCAAGTGCATCTGGAGTATGGGCATAATCCACAATGACTTGTCGACCGCTACTATTTTCTATTAATTCCATACGACCAGACGCTGTAGTTAAATGCTGGCTCAAAGAAAGAATATTTTCGAAATCATCATTAGCACTAGCGTTATTATCAGCAATATAGAATGTACTCAACACAGCCAACAAATTACTTAAATTAAACGCCCCTAACAAATGTGTTAACAGGGGATAAACACCCGAAGGTGTGTGCAATAAGGCTGAGGTAGAACTTGCTTTATAGCGAACATCTGATAAGAAAAAATCAGCGGCAGAATTAAACACACTATAAGTCACTATACTCACGCAACTATTGATTTGGCTCATCAATTGCTCAGCATAGGCATCATCGAGATTAATAACCGCATGCTGTAATGACGGTAGTGTAAATAACTGCGTTTTTGCCGCTGCATATTTCTGCATACTGCCGTGATAATCTAAGTGGTCGTGGGTTAAGTTGGTAAACACTGCCGTCGTGAAATCAATATCAGCAACACGCCCCTGTTCTAAACCATGAGAGGAGACCTCCATAACAATATTATGACTGCCTGCAGCCAACAATTCTGCACAAATAGCTTGCGTACGAATAGCATCTGGCGTTGTCATGCCGGTACTGATTAACGGCAAAACTGTGGCATGAGGATTATCCGATGCAAGTGAGCAACACCCATAACCAATGGTGCCTATAACACCCGAAACTTTTCCCGTTAACGCAGACAACTGAGCATATAATTGAGCGCAAGTGGTCTTGCCATTGGTTCCAGTAATACCGACCACTGGCAACTCTATACTAGGGTGGTTATAATATTGACCCGCAATACAGCTTAAGTTTTTTTCCAATAACGGGATAGCAATAACAGGAATATCCTGCTGACAACTTAGCATCAACTGCTCATCGTTTGAGTCAATAAAAATAGCGGCAGCACCTCGCTCAATAGCCTGAGAAATATAATCACGCCCATGAACACCAATACCTTGCACCGCCACAAAGATATCACCGCGATTAATCTGACGACTATCAATAGACAAGCCAGAGACCACAACTTCGGCTAGGGTTTTTTTAATGCTTTCGTTCATACTTTCGCTCATACTCTCATCAACATTCACGCCAAAAGAGCCAGACAAATTTCTCCCCACTAACAACTGGGCCAAGGTCATAGAGCTGATAGTAGGATTATGTACCATCACGTTAATGGTTCCACTTTATTTTTTCGTTTTTGACGTGGAACCTGTGCTTGCTTTACGCGCGATTTAGTCGGTGGCACTTGTAACAACTGCAAGCTACGCTCAACCACTCTAGCAAAAACTGGCGCAGCCACTTCTCCACCGTAATACTTCCCACGGCTAGGCTCATTAACGACCACCACAGCAATCACTCGCGGATCATCGGCTGGAGCAAACCCAGCAAACAAAGAGGTATAGCGATTATCGGCATAGCCCTGCTTGCCGACCTTGTGAACAGTGCCCGTCTTACCCGCCACCACATAGCTATCAAGGTGTGCTCGCTTAGCAGTCCCGCCGGGTAACACAACGGTCTTCAACATGCTCACCACTTGAGCCGCAACCTTTTCATCAACAACAGACTCAGATTCTGGCTTACCCTCTAGCTTTACTATTGAAACAGGCTTTTTATTTCCGCCATCGGCAATCACCGAATAAGCTTGCGCTAATTGCAGAGCCGTTAATGTTAAGCCATAACCAAAAGAGAAGTTTGCCTGAACAATAGGCTGCCAACGCGCATGGTTAGGCAACAACCCTATCGATTCCCCAGGAAAACCCGTGCCCGTACTTTGCCCTAAACCTAAACGAAAAAACATATCACGAATATCGCTCGCCTCTAAATCTAAACTGATTTTTGTTAAACCTACTTGGCTGGACTTGGTAATAATTTTTGTTACATCAATCCGACCATAATTAACCGGATCTAATAAGGTTTTTTTACCCACTTTAAAATAGCCGGGGTTAGTGTCTATTATTGTTTTAGGGGAATAACGACCGGTTTCTAACGCCGTCATAATGGTTAATGGCTTCATTGTCGAGCCAGGCTCAAACTGATCGGTAATCGCCCGATTACGCAGCGCACTAGTGTTCAAATCGCTGCGATCATTAGGATTAAATGATGGTTGATTCACCATTGCTAACACCTCACCCGTTTTCGCATCCAGCAACACCATCGAACCTGATTTAGCGCTGTGAGCCTTAACAGCAGCCTTTAATTCTCGGTAGGCCAAATACTGCAAACGCAAATCAATACTTAACTCGATATCCTTTCCTGGGGCCGCAGTCTCTAGAAGTGCTACATTTTTAATGACGCGACCTGACAGGTCTTTTAACACTTGCTTGCGACCAGGGGTTCCTGTCAACCATTCGTCATAAGCAAGTTCCAAACCTTCCTGCCCCTTATCATCAACATTAGTAAAGCCAACAAGATGAGCTGCCACTTCACCAGAAGGATAGAAACGCTGATACTCTTGCTTACCGTAAACACCCTTTATTTCCAAGCTCAATATTTGCTTTGCTAGCGCTGGCGCCAACTGACGACGCAAATACATAAACTCTTTATTGCGATAGCGCTTTAATCTTGCCACCAACTTAGCTGGCTTTAGGCCCAGCTCTTTTGCTAGCAAAGGCCATTTTTCTGATGCCGCTAGTAACTCCTTGGGATTTGCCCACAATGAAACAACTGGCGTACTTATTGCCAAAGGCTCACCATAACGATCAGTGACCACACCGCGATAAGCAGGAATCGATTCGGTACGCAACGTTCGAGCTAAACCTTGATTTTGTAAAAATTCAAAACCCCTATAAGTATCTGGCAATACTTGCAATTTAATCAAGTGCCACACCAAAGCGATAGCTAGCAACAACAGCAACCCGACGACACCATAAAATCGCCAGCGATAAATTTTCGCTGTATTTTCTCCGCCAGCACCTAATTTACTCACTAATGGCTTACTCACTGACACTCACCATTACAACTTGCCCTATAGTTGGCACTTGCATTATTAGCTTTTCAGTGGCAACTTTCTCTATGCGTCCATAAGATGCCCAAGCACTCTCCTCTAGCAAATATTTTCCCCACTCGATCTGCAACTCATCCTGCTGAATTCGCAGCACTTCTAACTCACTAAATTTATTCCGCGTATCATGCGCAGAATAAATAATAGATAAAGCAGACACTATTGCCAGTAACCACAACAACATCGCCCACAAAATTTGCTGACGGTGAATATGTTTTTTCTCTGACCTTAGTGCACTTTTCATAACCATCTCAAGCAATTTTTTCCGCGACGCGCATAACAGCACTGCGTGCACGAGGGTTATAATCTACTTCTGTTTTACTCGCCTTAATCACTTTGCCCAGACTGCGCAAACGCTTATTTAATTGCTCGTCCATCACCGGCACGCCTTTAGGTAAGGGATCACCTTTCACTTGCTGTCGAATAAAACGTTTTACTCGACGATCCTCTAAAGAGTGAAAGCTAATCACTACCAATCGCCCGCCTACTGCCAGCACATCCAACGCTTGCTCCAACACATCATCCAAATCTTGCAGCTCATCGTTAATAAAAATTCTGATCGCCTGAAATGCTCTAGTGGCCGGATGCTTACCCTTTTCCCAAGCAGGATTTGCCTCGGTGATAATTTTGGCTAAACGCTGGGTCGTTACTATAGGCTCTATGGATTGCTCTTCGACGATAGCCCTTGCTATTCGCTTAGAAAAACGCTCCTCTCCATATTCCTTCAGCACACTGGCAACATCTACTTCTTTCGCCTCGCACAACCAATCAGCTGCCGTTCGGCCCCGGCTAGTGTCCATGCGCATATCGAGGGGGCCGGATTTCATAAAACTAAAACCTCGATCAGCCTCATCCAATTGTGGAGAAGAAACGCCCAAATCCAAAAAAATACCGTTAACACTACCTAGCTCACCAAGTTCATCCAACCACGTCTTCATTTGCGCAAAAGAACCGTGCTTAACAAAAAAGCGTTCATCACTGCCAAATCGCTGCTTAGCCTCATCTATGGCCTGCACATCTTTATCAATAGCCATCAGCCGAGCGACGGGCGATAACTGCTTTAATATTTGCGCTGAATGGCCTCCACGACCAAATGTGCCATCGACATACAGGCCATCAACATCAGTAATTAATGCATCGACCGCTTCAGTTAATAAAACGCTTAGGTGTGACGCTTGATCCATGATCAAAGCGCCAGATTTTGCATGCCCTCAGGCATTATTTCATCATCAATGGGAGCATCTATATAGCGAGAAAACTCGTCCTCACACCAAAGCTCCATACTCTTACCCTGCCCCACTAACATCAACTTTTTCTCCATCCCTGCATACTCTCTTAATGTTGGCGGCAACAAAACACGGCCATTAGAATCAAGCTCCAAAGGCGAGGCATGCCCCATCAATAGCAACTTGGCACGACGTGAAATTTTATTAAAACTAGGAAAGGCTTCAATCTTTGGTAAGATTTCCTGCCATTGCGGCTCGGGAAATACGTGTAAACAGCGGTTTTCAGTATGCGCAGTCACAACAACACGGCCACCGCAAACTTCCTGCAATAGCTCACGGACACGAGTGGGTATAGCTATACGCCCCTTCGCATCCATATTGATTGAATGACTACCGTAAAACATCTATCCCACTACCTCCCCAGAAATCACCGAATTAAAACAAAAAACCCACAATTTACTACTTTTCACCACATTGCTACACTATATTCCGCCAAGAAACAAAGTCAAGCGAAGTTGGTGCAAACTGTGGCGAAAAACAGATGATTTGCGGCTAAATTTCAATAAGATACAGGGATCAAGCGAGGTGAACTGAGGGTTTGCCAGTTAAAACAAGACGATAAGAGGGGGAGTTAAAGTAAACTATTAAGTGTGATACTTTTTGTTCATTTAAAACTGATATTTTGAGACAGGAATGTCATAAAGAGGCCCCCACAATAAAGCAAGGAGAAAGAAAATTGGAGTTGGCCTGTAAGCCGGGTTCTGTCGTGGACAATCATTCATCTACGATGCACGTCACCATACATCTTTAGCAATCTACCCGAATCCAGCGCGGGTCACGCTTTATACTAATAAAAGTAAGTGGATT
>JBLHJR010000035.1:0-27165 GCA_047619205.1 Candidatus Endobugula sp.
AGCGATAGAGTGAATCAAGAATCGATTTTTCATCATCGACTAATAGAATTTTGGGGCGCTGTGCATCTGCCATGACCGCTCTCCTATAAAGCCGGTGGAGTATTTATTGGCAAGGTCAAAGTAAACGCTGTACCTTTACCTACCGTACTTTCTACTTCCATTCTACCACCATGATCGTCAATAATACCCTGTGAAATAGATAAGCCTAGCCCTGTTCCCTCGCCAACATCTTTGGTAGTAAAGAATGGGTCGAATAATTTAGATAAATTTTCTTCCGGTATTCCCTGACCGGTATCAGATATTTTAATCACCACTTCAGCGGTAGGCCTTGTTTTTTCATGTAAGGTTTTTTCATGGAGGCTTTCTTTACAAAAAGTTTCAACAGTCAAAACACCGGTATCTGTAGCCCCCATAGAATGTACGGCGTTAACAATCAAGTTAGTAAATACCTGTGTTATTTTTCCTCGATTACAGAAACATACTGGCAACACACCTATTTTTTGAACGACTTCGCAGCTATACTTGATTTCGTTATTTAACATTTTTAACGTGTCTTGCAAACAAGCATTCACATCACAATCTTCCATAATATCATCTGAAGCACGCGAATAAACTTTTAAACCTTTTATAATTTCGGCCACACGATTGGTGCCAATAATAGATTCCTCGACCAACACATCAATATCAGCATGAATAAATTCAATATCTTCCTCCTCCACATAGTGAGAAATGTTATCTAACTGCTGTTTAACTTTAGCTGAAGTACTTGCCGACATTGACACAAGCACTCTCTGCTGCTTATCAATTAACGCTTTATAGGTGTTAATATATTTAGCTAGTGAGGTTAAATTGCTTTTGACAAACGCAACAGGGTTATTAATTTCATGCGCTACCCCCGCAGCTAACTGCCCAATGGACGCCATTTTTTCTGACTGCACTAATTGTTTTTGGGTGTATTGTAATTGTTCATACGAAGACTGTAGCTTTTCTTTTTGCTGCATAATTTTTTCTGTTCGCTGATCTACCCTCTCTTCCAAGGTTTTATTTAAGAGGATAAGTTCTTGCTGATGTTCTTCCGATTTTTTATTAGCGGCTCTAAGACTGCTGAGCATTATATTAAAAGAATCAGCCACTTCGCCTATTTCATCTCGCGTCTTAACGTCTATTTTTTGATTTAAATCACCCGCTGCAATACGTTTAGCTGAGTGCTTTAATACTTTTAGCTGACTGGTTAAATAACCTCCCAATACAAAAGAAAATAGTGCAACCAGTAACATCTTCACCAATGCAATAGTAGCGGCTAAGGCGCGAGCTTCGTCAATTGCCTGCTCTATTTTTTGGGTAGAGAAGCCAATCTCTATGCGCCCATAGATAGTCCCGTCAATGGCTATTATTGCGCTGGAATCATAGACAGAATCGTCAACGTGTTGATAACTTGCATCATCCTTAAAAGGTTGCTGCACGTAGTTAGGCTTACTGCCGCTAGCCAGTAAGCGATCATCACCATCAAAAATACGGGCGTACAACAATCCTTTGTTAGTTAACATTTCTTCAACAAAATGTTCTAAGGAGGATAAATCAAAAGACAATACCGCATCTTTAGTAGTAGTAACGAATAGTTTTGTCGTAGTATCCACGTAATCTTCTAAATTGCCTTCGTTAGATAGACGCATATAACTCAACACGGTAGAGATCAACACCATCAAGAGTATTGCTTCAATGATGCCTACACCAAGAATGGTCTTAAGACGTAAGGACATAAGCTAGCCTATTGCCTCATTAACCGGCTCAATAAGTCAATACCCAAACCTCTGACATCATCCCAATCAGAATCCACGGCTACAATTAACCCTTTATTGAGCTTCAGTGAAGCTAATAATGCTTTTCCTTTCGGATCACTCTTCATAGCAACTAACGCTTTTTGCACGAGCTGATATACATCTTCATTCACTCTAGGGTGTGCTGCAATTGCATGGGGAGTAAACGCTGCGGATGTCCACAGTACTTTTAACTGTTTTTTTACCTCAGGGGAAGTATTGTTAAATGTGCGCACTACTCCACCGCCGGCAGGAAACAAACCTTTAGCAACCCCCAAGTAGACTGAATCATGTGAAGAAACATATTTGGCACTAAAAGAGACATTATCGCGACTTAACTGTGCTCGAGTTAAAATGCTAGCAGCAAAGGCAGCAGGTGCAGGAAAGGCTAAGGTTTGTCCATCAAGCTCGGTCAGCGACTGAATCGCATTGTCTTTACGCACCACTATAATGCCTTTAATCGGTTGATCTTTACGAACCGCAACCGCGCGATAACCGGGGTCGCGATTAAAGACGGTAAAATGATAAGGGTTCATATAAGCAAAATCATACCCCCCCTCTGCTAACCGCTTTTCAAATTCAGGGATATTTTTAGCGGTTTTAAACTGTAATTTAACGCCGGTTTCTTTACTTATAAAAGCAAATACTGGCCCCCATAGCTTTGCTAAACGCAGAGACGATTGCTGGGGAACTACACCGAATGAATAGTTTTTAGTCAGAGTCTCTGCCCAAGCAGGGACAACAAAAAAAATAATGAAAAACGTGACAATTACTTTTGTACAGCGAATACAAACCATTTCTTTCACCACCTAAATATAACTCGACACTTTTAGTATAGAGTGCCTAGAAAATATTGTAGGTAAATAAGCCTTTTTTTTATCCTTTAGAAAATATCAAAACCCATTGCTTTACCATAGTCCCGCTGAGCCTTTTGTTCCGCTCCACTCAAAATTGTTTTAATGCCTAGATCTTTTGCATCACTGATCATTCTGAGTCGTTTTTCCGTTAATAAGGCGTTATTCATTGTTATTGGTCGTCCATCCATTTCTAGATACGTGATCGGTGCTGATTCAAGTGAGTTAACATCAATAACACGTTTACCAATGTCCAGTAAAAAACTATGATTATTCCTATACGCTGTTAACAATAACGGACTAAAGCACTCCTTTTTTAGACTATCAAAACCGATACGAAAAATAAGATCACCTTCGTTATGAAGCATCTCGTCCACCGTCTTTTGTAGGGGATTATTGCTCGAAAAACCATGACTAAAGAAATCAACTACAAAATTTTTGTGGCGACTGTCCTCTTTTCGCAAGTGTTCTGCAATACGGCTCAAGTACCAAGTAAATAAATCATTAAGATACCCCGAGTGGTGAGCCATATTGACTATGCCTTTATGCTCGAAACGAAGAAAATCGGGCCACATAATATCAAGGTAGCTAAACGCCTTATGATTGGTTTGCTGGTAATAATAGAGGCTTTCTTTCAGCTCCAAGGCATCATTCTTGATGTTTAATTCAAGGGTAATTTGTTTTTTTGTTAGGGTATTTTCTATTGTATGCGCGTTTAACAAGTAAACTTTTTTACTTTTATGCTGTATTGACTCCGCTGAAGTCATTATCTCGGATACTGAATATTTTTTGGATACCCGCTTGGCCATAGCCAAGAGGTGCAGGTCGTTCCAAGGCTTTGCAACGAACTGGTTAACGCTGGCTTCATTAATCGCTTCAGTTAAGTCTTTTATATCGCTGTGTCCAGAAAGCATGATTCTGCCTACGTGAGGGAAACGATTTTTAACAATTTTAAGTAATTCGGTGCCTTTCATACCCGGCATGCATTGATCAGAGATAACCACATCAATATGTTCTTGATTAAGTACATCCAATGCTTGTTGACCGCTATTGGCTTCAAACACCTTATATTTATTCTGCTTAAAAGTACGGTGTAAAGCAGAGCAAATAGATTGCTCATCATCAACTAACAGTACGGCTGGAATCATAAATCACCTCATTTACACTAGCTGGCAGTTATTAACTTATAAGCCAAGTAGTTTTTTATTCCCAATAATTATTTAGTCTAGGATTGGAAGAAAATAACGTTTTTGTGACATAAGTCACACTGTCACTGGCTTGAGGATGAATAAAAATCCCTTAATATAATGAGATTTCTAAATAACTCACTTATTCAGGCGAAAATGATCTTTAAACAGTCCATCCATAAGCTCTACTATGAAATTGCTGGCATCCATGATGGCGCCTACTTCTTAACGGGATAGTTAACATGTTAACGAGGGAATTCGTTATGAAATGATTGCTTTTAACCTAGAAACGGCAGTTGGCGTGATAAAGCTGTGTAACAAAAGTAGCGCCTTCTAGGGCAGTTATTGGTGTGCATACGAAATAGTAGTATCGCGTAGCGACCTTATTGGTCGTGAGCGAATACTAAAGTTTTCTAGGTGCGTCAAGAACTTGTGCAGACTTTAGTGATTCAACTGCCGTTTTTAGGTTTAAACAAAGGCTTAAAGATTAGCTTAGGATTGACGCAAGCGAATGTTTATTACGCGAAGTAAAGCCTGAAGCTGCTGGAATTTATACTTCGATTGAAATAATCAGGACAGTGGATTATGTAGACTAGTGGCGCTTTACATACCATTGCTCATGTCCCCATACCAACACTAGTAGAGGAATTTCGTGTCTATTAATTTACTGCACTAAACGCGAAGTGCCCAATATTCACTGAGCAACGAACAGATTTTTTAGCTGTATTGAAAGTATTAACGGCGTTATTTATCGCGAAGTTAAACAGCTTTATGACATCGATTATGCATTAAGCCATGAACTCTTTATGCACGACGCGAGCGACCACTGTCTATTAACATCATCCCTAAAATACCCTCCTGCAGTACAACAACTACAAAGCCGCCTAAGAACGACAAAAACTGGCCAGTGATTGAATCTACCTAGGGGAATTAAAAACCTATACGCCATAACACAATAAATACAAAGCTTTTCTTTCTAGATTTTCTTCAGTACAGCTGCTTAAAACTTATTGACCTTCCTCAACAATATACCGCGCTTCACTCGAGACTTTAATACTTGAGCCTATTTCAGGCTGATACTCGATTAACAGTCATGACGGCGAACCCATATCTTCTCCTTGTAACACCTCAAACGATGAGCTGCCTGACCAAGCGATATCACGTAAATATCCCGCAAAGGCCGCTGCTGCTGCACCGGTTGCAGGATCTTCATAAACACCGCCAGACGGAAATAGATTGCTTGAATGAAACCAGCTCGATGATGCTTTGCATAATAAATTAATCGTGGTTAGTGGCTATTGGGCCATCAAGTTTTTCACCACGTCAAACTCGTCATTCATGCTGGATAGCTTGTCATGTTCTTTTAGCACAATGATTAAATACTTTGCACCTGCTGATGCGTAATGGATAGGAAAATTCGAATCCACATCATCATTTAATAAGCTAAAAGCCTGTAAAATGGTATTGGTATATTGTGATGGTGCGGGGGAGTACAACGAGAAACAAAAGCTATCTGTAACGTTTGTTTCTACCGATACATCAATACTGCCATGATTAAGATACAGCTTATAGTTCCCCGCCCCCTTTCGCTGGCCCAACTCAAATTAACATAGGGAGCACGGAGCCGACGCAGCAATCGCGGAAAAAGTGTGTTTGTAGAGATGCCCTTAACAAATCTTCGGAGGTGTAATCTGAGCCTTCTATTACATCATGCAGTAAGGCCGTCGTCATTTCAGACTTCGTATCCATTTATATCATTATTCGAAGAGTGGGGAGGATATATGTTACCCCCACCTTATCTTTTGACCAAAATACGCTGTTAAAGCTATGCCTAATGATTCCTCAATTATGTCTACACTTCCTCTTGGGAGTTAACCATTAAGTTAACAACCCCACGCAAACGTATTCCATTAAATCGGTAAAAATACCATTTGCGCAAAGCCTTGAGCAACGCCATTGATGGTTCGGCGATCACCATCGGCGGCAATTAGGGCCATCATATCTTGCATAGCAATGAGTTTTGATACTAAGCGCTCAAAGCTTAAGTTAGTGGTTTCGCCCATAAGTTGGGTGGAGAGGATTAACAACTGCTGGCTGTCATCTTTTGCTGTACGTAAGCGCCATGAAAACACTTCAATATTACGGGCGGAATTATAGAGCTTTTGTTGGTCAAGGGTATCGAACATATAAAATTCTAAGTGGTAACCATAGCTCTTGTGGATCATGCTTAATAAACCACCCACTAAAGTAAAGACTCTATCGCCGGTAAACTCTTGATCAAAGGCCTGCTTTAGCAAATCCACACCTTCAAGGCCATCAATTAATAAGGGGCTATCTTGATTAATTGCGGTTTTTAAACGACCGACTTGGGCTTCGATTGTTGTATCAAGTTGCTTGTTTAACTGATTAGGGTTGCGCTTATACAGCTTTTCCATTAACTCAAATAGTAAACGTTGGGCTTCTTTGCGATGGGAGTCGGCAACGAAATCAATATCACCTTTACCTAATTGTTTCACATCAAAGGTTTGCCCACAGCCGCCAAGAGCGCCTATGAGAATGAGCAACGAAAGAAGGCAAATGCGGTGTAATTGTTTGATTTTCATACAGCTAAGGAGTATCTCGTCGATTGTTATGTAAATTATGATCAATAACGCAGACTATCATGATCCGCTCCGCTACAATACCGCGTTTTTTAATTTTCTTGAGATTGACTATTCTATGGTTTCATCCTCTACGCCATCCAGTATCTTATCTCCCCTAAACCCTCCGGCTATTGCTGCGACTCAAACGGTCGCCAAACAATATTGGAGTGGGCTACAGGGCGCTTCGGCTGCGCTGGCGATTATTAATAGCGCAAAAACCCAACAAGCCGTATTGGTAGTGACACCGGATACCGCTCATGCTAACCATTTACTGGAAGAACTGCGTTTTTTTAATCAAGGTTTGGACCATGACGGGGTGGGCGCCATTCCCGTTTTGCACTTTACTGACTGGGAGATTTTACCTTACGATATTTTTTCGCCTCACGACGATATTGTTTCGACCCGTTTAGAAACCTTGCACCAAATCAGCCATTTACAAACTGGCATTGTTGTGGTTGCTATGAATACACTGATGTGTCGTTTGCCACCGCTTGAGTATTTACAAAAATATAGCTTTATTATCAAACAACACGATAGCGTTGATATTGATAAGATGCGACGGCAATTAGAGCTTTCTGGCTATCATTGTGTGGATACGGTTTACGCGCATGGTGAATTTTCCGTACGCGGCTCACTGATCGATTTATTTCCTATGGGCAGCTCTCTGCCCTATCGTATTGATCTATTCGATAATGAAGTCGAAACATTACGTAGTTTTGATCCGGAAACCCAACGCAGTATCAACAAAGTCGACAATGTTTATTTATTACCCGCCAAAGAATTTCCCCTAGATGAAGAAGGTGTTCGTGGCTTTCGCACGCGCTGGCACGACCGCTTTACTGTCGACCATCGTCAATGCCCCCTCTACCAAGATATTAGCGACGGTATTGCGCCTGCTGGCATAGAATATTATTTGCCTTTATTTTTTGAGCAGTGCGTATCTTTATTTGAGTACCTGCCGAAACAGACGGTTATCTTTTCATTAGTCGGTATTGAAGCCGCAGGTGATCACTATTGGCGTGAAATCCATAACCGCTTCGAAAGTCGCGGCAGTGATCTACAACGCCCTATTCTTACGCCAAACGAAATATTTTTCCCCGTGGCCGATGTGTTCGCACGTTTAAAAAAATTCAAGCAGTGCATCATTAGTAATGACAGTATTAATAACAGCCATAGTAACAAGAGTGGTTACCGTGTTTTTAATAGCGCAACATTACCCACGCTGACGGTAGAGGCGCAAACACAGCGCCCCTACTCCGCACTAGAATTTTTTTTACTTGAAGGCACTTTATTAGAAAATAAGCGCCGTATCCTTTTTTGCGTAGAATCAGCCGGGCGACGAGAAGCCTTATTAGATGTATTAAGGCCCTTAAATATTCGCCCTGAACCGGTAAAAGATTGGCAAGCGTTTATTCACAGTCAAGCACCTTTAGCGATTACGGAAAGTTTCATTGAAAATGGTTTTCTATTAAATGACCCCGCTATTGCGGTAATAACTGAAACGCAGTTATTTGGCAACCAAGTTAAGCAACGGCGACGCCGAAAAACTTCGCAAGATAATAGCGATCAGGTCATTAAAAATTTAACCGAATTAAAAATCGGTGCACCGGTTGTTCATCTCGACCACGGTGTCGGTCGCTATCAAGGCTTGATCACACTCTCCGTCAGTGAGCAAACCGATGAATTTTTAATGCTGGAATACGCCAATGAAGCCAAATTATATGTGCCGGTAACACACTTACATATGATTAGCCGTTATACTGGCTCCGCGGAAGGCTTAGCGCCGCTACATAGATTAGGCAGCGATCACTGGCGCAAGGCTAAAGAAAAAGCTGCAAAAGAAGTACACGACGTCGCCGCAGAATTATTAGAAGTGTATGCTCGCCGAGATGCGCGTGTTGGCTTTGCCTTTCCTTATAATAAACAGGACTATGCGCAATTTTCTAGTAGCTTTCCTTTTGAAGAAACCCCCGATCAAGAAGCCACTATTCAAGCAGTGCGCAATGACATGCTGTCGCATAAACCAATGGATCGATTGGTATGTGGTGACGTGGGCTTTGGTAAAACTGAGGTGGCTATGCGTGCCGCTTTTATTGCTACACAAGCAGGCAAGCAAGTGGCTGTGCTAGTCCCCACGACCTTGTTAGCCCAACAACATAACGAAAACTTTATTGATCGCTTTGTCGACTGGCCTGTCAATGTAGCGGTAATTTCTCGTTTCCAAAGTGCTAAAGAAAGTAAAAAAATTATTGCTAATGTCGCTAACGGCGCAACGGATATTTTAATTGGTACGCATAAAATTTTAAGTAGTGATTTTAAATTCAAAGCATTAGGTTTATTAATTATCGATGAAGAACATCGCTTTGGCGTACGCCAAAAAGAAGCGATTAAAGCGTTGCGTAGCGAAGTGGATATCTTAACCTTAACGGCCACACCAATTCCACGCACCTTAAATATGGCGATGCATAGTATTCGCGATTTATCTATTATTGCTACGCCCCCTGCCCGCCGCTTATCGGTAAAAACGTTTGTGCGCCAACATGATGAAGGCTTAATTAAAGAAGCGATTTTACGTGAAATTTTGCGTGGTGGTCAGGTATATTTCTTACACAACGAAGTCAAAACCATTGAGAAAACTGCCCGAGAGATAGCCGAATTAATACCGGAGGCGCGCGTGGGTGTCGCTCATGGGCAATTGCGTGAACGTGAACTAGAACAAGTAATGTCTGATTTTTATCATCAGCGACATAATATTTTAATTTGTAGCACCATCATTGAAACCGGCATTGATATTCCCAATGCCAATACGATTATTATTCAGCGGGCGGATAAATTTGGTTTAGCACAATTGCATCAGCTTCGTGGGCGTGTCGGTCGTTCCCATCATCAAGCCTATGCTTACTTGCTCACCCCGCCAGTAAAAATCATGAGTAGTGATGCTGCAAAGCGTCTAGAAGCTATCGCACAAGCCGATGAACTAGGTGCTGGCTTCACCCTTGCGACCCATGACTTAGAGATTCGTGGGGCCGGTCAATTGTTAGGCGACGAACAAAGTGGGCAGATGCAATCCATTGGCTTTACCCTCTATATGGAAATGCTAGAAGAAACCGTAAAAGCCATGCGTGAAGGCAAGGATATTAGCCATAAAGTCTTAAGTCCTAAGCATACAGATATTAATTTACATATCCCTGCACTCATACCCGATGATTATTTACCTGATGTACATACGCGCTTAATTTTTTACAAGCGTTTATCCGCCATTCGTGACAATAAAGGCTTTGATGAATTACAGATAGAGATGATTGACCGCTTTGGTCTACTCCCCGAACCGAGCAAGCATTTAATTCGAGTAACACAACTGAAACTCCAAGCAGAAGCTCTCGGCATTGTAAAAGTGGACGCTAATCCCAAGCGCGGTTTGATAGAATTTTCTGCCACTCCAACAGTCAATCCATTAACTATAGTGACATTGGTGCAAAACCAACCACAAATTTATCAACTTCGCGGTGCAAATCAGTTACTATTCCACCATGACATGAAGTCTGCAGAAGAAAGGCTTGTTACCGTGGAAGAACTGCTGACTAAGTTAACGCCCAGCGACTAAGCTGGGTAGACAAGACAACGTAGTAAAGTGCTTAAACCTAGAAACGGCAGTTGAATCACGAAAGTCTACACAAGTTATTGATGCACCTAGAAAATCGTAGTATTCGCTCACGACCAATAAGGTCGCTACGCGATACTAACTTATGTTGCTAGGGAAAGTCCTATGCACACCAATAACTCCCCTAGAGGGGCCTACTTTTGGTGCACCGCTTTTTCGCGCCAACTGCCGTTTCTAGGTTAAAGGAAGAATGAACACTATTTAACGAATGATATGATCCCTATGAATGTACCACGTCCTTTCACACTCACCACTTTGTTTTCGCGAGGTCTATTAGCTGCCTTAATTGGCCTTACCTGCTTATCCAGCAGCGTTGTTCATGCGCAAAATGAAGGCCGCTGGTATCAAGTAGAGATACTGATATTCAAGCGTGACATTGATCAGTTAGCTAAAGACGATGAATTGTGGCGTACCGATTTGAGCCTATCGTATCCGTCAAACGCACGCTACCTGGAACGAACATTGAGTAAGGACAAGTACGAGTTAGGTGGACACGATTACACTTTAAGAAAAAGCGAAAATTTCGAAGTATTGTTCCACAAAGCGTGGAACCAACAGATGTGGGCAGCAGATCAATCCCCTGCATGGATTATTCGTGGCGGACAATCCCATGGAGAGCATAGGGAGCTAGAAGGCAGTATACGTATCCATATCGGCCGTTACTTACATGTCCACACCGACTTATGGCTAAGCGAGTTTATCTACAATAACAATACTCAGAATCCATCGATTAGTACTTATACTCACTCTCCTAGACTGCCAAGACTCCCTCGCAGCATCCAAGATCAATCCAACAGCACTTCTACCGCAGACGCACAAATTTATCGCCGGCTATTTAGCCATCTACCACAACCAACCGGCATTGTTACCCTACGAGAGAAACGCCGCATGCGTAGTAAAGAAACCCATTATATCGACCATCCGTTAATGGGTATATTAGTGCGTATGCTACCCATTGACGCACCTACCTCAGCAAAGCAATCAGCTTCGGTACAAAAACAATGAGAGCACAGTAAAAGAACTGGGCTAGGAGGCTGTCCGAGAATAGGGGCCGTAGCGAGGGATAGCGGTTTTGAGTCAGATTTTTTCATGAATTGAGGAGAATAGTGGTTCTATTTGCCAACAGTAGGCGCCTTTAAGCGACGAAAATCAGGAGGAAATCTGACCAAAATCCGCTTTTCCGTAGTAGGTTTCTATTCTCGGACAGCCTCCTAAACTAGCCGTCGCACTCAACGCAGATAACTTCTTCTGCCTGCAAACCTTTATCGCCTGGAGCAAGGCTAAATTCCACCACCTGACCTTCATTAAGAGAACGATAACCCTCGCCTTGAATACTACGGTAATGCACAAAGATATCTTCCGTTTGATTATCACAGTTAATAAAACCGTAGCCACGAGAGTTATTGAACCACTTAACAGTACCTGAGTTACGATCAGACATAACATGTTTCCTTTTTCTGGCGATTGCCGCGTTTATTTTTATTTTTTGCAAATGATCACAGTAAGACGTAAGTCATTACTTTATCGCTAGTGATATTTGAGGCATATATTCTCTGACATCATTTCTAGATTGTCTATATCTATGCACGAGTAATTTAGTGATCTAGCGCAAGGAATTTGATTAAATCGGGGAAAAAATCGCGAACTTTAGCCATTTCCGTATTCACCAGCATCATAATCGTGGCCATTGATAATTCTTTATCGCCAATGCCTGGCGCCCAATTAACCACTAATGCTATCGACGCATAATCCATTTCGAGTTCTCGTGCCAGTGCCGCTTCCGGCATCGCCGTCATGCCTACAATGTCGCAACCATCATTTTTTAAACGTTGTACTTCCGCCGCTGTTTCCAATCTCGGCCCTTGAGTACAGGCATAAAGTGCATAATTAATATGCGCTATTTTTTGCTGATCAAAAAAGGATAGCACACGTTGGCGCAACGCTTCACTATATGGCTGGGTAAAATCAATATGTTCAACATGCTTGCCAATAAATTCAGTCTGACTGTGTTTACCATCAAAAAACGTGTGCTCCCTACCCCAACTATAATCAATAATTTGATGCGGAACTGCTAGTGTCCGCGGTGACATTACTTCGCTAATACCCCCCACTACATTACAAGCAATGATTTTAGTCACGCCCAAGGACTTTAACAGCCAAAGGTTTGCACGATAGTTAATGGTATGCGGTGGATGCTGGTGAGTGTCTCCGTGACGAGGCAAAAAAAACACTTCAATATCATTCAACAAATAGCGATATACACCGGTGGAATGTGCCCCAAATGGCGTAGATTGAGAAATGACTTGAAAGCTATTTGCTACCTTATCTTCTAAATCATCTGCATGGCGTAGCTGGTCGAGACCTGAACCACCAATAATGGCAATGGACATAACTTTCTCTTGTTGGTTTTTTTCTTGAGTTTTTATTCTTCTGTCAGTGCAAAAATACCCGCTGCATTGCGGTGCCAACCCTTGTAATCTAAACCAAAACCAAACACATAACGATCGGCAATAGTTAAGGCGGCATAATCAACATTAAAACCATCGACTTTACGCTGATGCTGTTTAGTTAATAATACCGCTGACTTCACTTCGAGGGCACCCTGCGCCAAACAATATTCAGCAATGTGTTTCAGGGTAACACCCTCATCAAAAATATCATCCACCAATAAAACATGGCGTCCCTTTAGCGGCTTTTGTGGGTAGGCTAACCACGCCACTTCACCGCCACAGGTATTTTCGCCGTAACGAGTGGCATGACAATAATCAAGCTCTAATAAAAAATTAAGCTTTGGCAATAAATGCCCTAAAGTCACCATAGCGCCATTCATAATACCGATAACTAATGGTGTGTGATGAGTAAAATCATTTTCAATCATTAGCGCCATGTCATTTAAGGCTCGATCTATTTGCGACAAATCGTATAACTGGTCGGCTGACTCTACAAAATTATTGCTCTCGTAATTACTTTCTCTACTAGTTTTCATTTTTATCAAGTTCATCATTACTTATTTGTTATCGCTGTTAATAGAGCGCGTGTTTTCATATAACGTTCATCGCCCTGTAATTGCGCTATGGACCATGTTTTTCTGGCGCTCATTGTTGATAAGCGCGTTGTGTTTTTCACTTGCATTGCGCTTAAGCTATCTAACACTTGCTCAACACCTAGTCGACTATTACATACCAATACCATATCGCAACCTGCGGCCAACGCGGTTTGTGCGCGCGTCGCATAATTACCCGCTATAGCTGCGCCCTCCATGGTTAAATCATCGCTGAAAATAACGCCCTTAAAACCTAACTGCTGTCGCAAAATAGTCTCTAACCAATAGGGTGAAAAACCCACAGGATTAGAATCCAGCTGTGAAAATACAATATGTGCGGGCATTAATGCATCTAACGAACCCATGAGTTGTTTAAACGGAATTAAATCGTGCTGCTCAATCTCTGCATAACTACGATCATCTTGGGGCAGTAGCTGATGGCTATCACCTTTGACGCTGCCATGCCCAGGAAAATGCTTACCGGTAGTCGCCATACCCGCCTCGTGCATACCTTGGATAAAGGCACCCGCTAACTGCGTCACCTCTTCCGGGGAAGGAGAAAAAGAACGATCAGCAATGACCTCAGAATGGCAATCATCCACATCCACTACAGGTGCAAAACTAAAATCCACGCCGACAGCAAGTAATTCTACCGCCATCAGCCAGCCACAGTCTTTGACTAACAATAACGCTGCTTGGGGATTTTTATGAAACAAGGGGAGAAAACGCTGCATCGCGGGTAAACGCGTAAAACCCGTTTTAAAGCGCTGCACTCGCCCCCCCTCCTGATCTACCGCAATTAATAACTCAGGCCGCACACGGTGAATGTCGGCACTTAAGCGGCTAATTTGCTCGGCAGACTCAAAATTACGCGCAAAATAGATCAAGCCACCGACTAAGGGGTTCTGCAGTAAGGTTTTATCTTCTGCCGTTAAGGCAGTACCTTGGATATCCATCATTACGGGGCCGATAGGCATTCTAATCATCTCTTTTATAGCGCTAGTAGGAATGGTGGCTAAGATACGGTTCTAGGGAGAGAGAGTCAAACGATAAAGAAGCGTTAGATGTGAGACGCAAGACGCTTTAAAAACGCGAAGGTTGGCAGCCATATTAAAGGGACGTGTCATATTGACTATGCATTCTTGCCTTCGCTGTAATGACGAACTAAAGCCAACGCTTTTATGTTTTAAAGCGTCTAATTTCTCACGTCTAACATCTAACGCTACTTTACTAAAAAGATTTGCATCACTGTATAAAACACTGTATAAAGTAAAACCACTGTACATAAAAACAGACCAAGCAGACAGATATATAATCTCTATTAGCACTCAGGGGAGGCAATAAAATGATTAAGTTGACGGCTCGACAAGAGCAAGTACTAGAATTGATCAAACACAATATTTCAGAAACGGGCTATCCACCCACACGGGCGGAAATAGCCACGGCTTTAGGCTTCCGCTCCGCCAATGCCGCTGAAGAGCATCTTCGCGCCCTTGCCCGCAAAGGCGCTATCGAAATGGTACCTGGTGCCTCTCGTGGTATACGTTTACCAGAATCCGAACAGGACCAAGGCATTCCTATTATCGGCCGTGTAGCAGCAGGTAGCCCCATTCTTGCTCAGGAACATATTGAAGATTACTGTTCTATGCCTCCCGAGTTCTTCAGCCCCAGTGCGGATTACTTCTTGGAAGTCCATGGTGAAAGTATGATCAATGCCGGTATATTTGATGGCGACCTACTCGCCGTTCATCAAACACAACAGGTCAATAACGGACAGATTGTAGTGGCTCGTATTGGTGAAGAAGTCACTGTTAAGCGTTTTCAGCGCGGTAGCGATAGCCATATCATCGAATTAATCGCAGAGAACCCAGAGTTTGAGCCGATTATTGTCGATTTAAGCGAACAGGATTTTTCTATTGAAGGCTTGAGTGTCGGCGTTGTTCGTCGCAGTTAATGGCCATGAGTATTTCATAACGACCCTAAGGTGTCTCTGCATAAATATGGGTTAAATATTCGGTGAGGCAGAATGACCTAGTTTAAGGCGAAGATTGAAGCTAATAGTGCGCTATTGGCGAAATTTTCAACAAAAAAACCGATTGTTTTGGCCCGCGAAAAATAATCCATGACTTGTTTAGAGACGCCTAAACTATGCGGCAAGAAGGAAAAAGTAATGAACACGGTTTATGATAATTATAGCTACAGCAATGAAACCCAGACTGATCCACTTCCCACACTTCCTGCCGTAGAGCCTAGACCAAAAAAAACGCGAAAAATTGCAGAACTTATTATCCCAAGCTTTACAGAAAGTAATGCCATTATATTACCTATCCTAGCGTCACTATCACAGCAAAGTGGTCAGCAATGGACCACTTGGATTACTCATCGCACGCCCAGTAAAGCTATGTTAGAACAGATGGGTGCCGATTTATCCCGTTTACGTATTGTGCACATCAAAAAAACGAGTGACGCACGTTGGGTGGTGTGGCAAGCACTAGCACAAGGTAATAGTCATACCGTGGTTGCTGAGCAAGGACATTGGCGGCAGGATGATATAAAGGATATGGAATTAGCCGCAGATACTGGCAATTGCAGTGGGATTTTAGTGACGTTACATGCGTAACTTTAGCTCACAACTGGAATTTACAACTGAAACTTATCACTGAACATTCTAACTTCAAATAAAAACTTCTATGTGGCGCGCGCAAAATACTCAAGCTTAACACTCAATCAAATGTTCTCTCTGCCGCTGAATTAAGGCGCAGCACTCATCAACAATCCACTGTACATACTCAATGTTTAGCGGCAGTTGATTATCATCGCTGTGATTAATGACATCAATCAATTGTATTGTATTTTTATCGTCGATTGTCTTAACGCGAGTGGTTTCGGGTGTAGGCGTAGACGAAGCCACTGCGGCCAAACCTTGCTGCAGCATCACGCTAGGATGATTAAGCGCAATGGCTAACCAACTTTCTTGCTTTTTGGCCAGCTGTTTGAACTCGACTAACTCCGCAATAAACGCGCTTTCCGTGGCATAGGTTTGCTTTAGTGAGAAGGGATAACTATCGATCAATGGTCGCTGATAAGCTTCTAGTAATTCATTGCAATAATGCGCCAAAGCGAAGTTGAGCTGTAACAGCGCCGCATCGATACAGCCATCACGATAAAGTGTATTTTTGCCTTGATTATCAGCAATACTGGCAAGTAATTGCCTTGCGATGCTTAAGCGTTTATCAACACATTGCCGGTGACAACTGCTTGCCACGGTGTTATTGCTTCGCCGGTGTTTTTTTAGTGGCCACTTTCTTAATAGTGGCTTTTTTAGCTACCGCTTTCTTAGCAACGGGGGGTTTTTTCACTGCTTTCTTTTTAGGCGCTGCCTTTTTCTTTACCGGTGTTTTACGTTTTACGGGTGCAGTCGTGATGACCCATTTGCCGCCTTCGTAAAATGCTTTCCAACCCGTCGCTTTGCCATCAACTTCTGACTGCACATACTGTTCTTTCGTTTTTCGGCTATAACGTATTAACGTGGGGTTACCATCGTTATCTTCTACTGGCGCAGAAAACAAAAAGGTATACTTAGGATCAATCTCACTTTTATGGGGGATAATTTCAGCTACTAATGGCGCGCGCGTTTCGCGGTTTTTGGGAAATTGGCTTGCTGCCAAAAACAAACCACTCGCACCATCGCGTAAAATATATGTGTCTTCTACTTTCACACAGATAAGTTCTGGCGTCGGTACAGGATCCATTTTAGGGGGTGCCGCTTCACCACTGCGCAATAACTTACGTGTATTTTTACACTCTTCGCTGGTACAGCCAAAATATTTGCCAAAACGTCCAGTTTTTAATTGCATTTCACTGCCACATTTATCGCAATCTAATACAGGACCTTCATAACCTTTAATTTTAAAAGTACCCTGCTCCACCTCATAACCGGAGCAATCAGGATTGTTGCCACAAATATGCAGCTTTCTAGTTTCATCCAATAAATAGCTATCCATGGCAGTATGGCAAATTGAGCAACGACGTTTATTGCGCAGTAATAATACTTCAGCTTCTTCTGCTGCGTCTTGATCTTCACCAACGCTAACCGCTTCATCTCCAGACACAAGATTCATGGTAGTTTTACAACGTTCTTTGGGTGGTAGCGCATAACCGGAGCAACCCAAGAATACACCCGTGCTGGCCGTACGAATCTGCATGTGTCGACCACAACTCGTGCACTCAATATTGGTTTCCGTTGGCGAATTAGTGCGCATACCTTTTTCAGTGTCTTGGGCTTGGCTTAATTTTTCTGAGAAATCCGCATAAAAATTATCTAACAAATCACGCCAATCCTTTGTGCCTTCAGCTACATCGTCAAGAGATTCTTCCATTCTTGCCGTAAAGCTGTAATCCAGTAGATCATCAAAGCTTTCCACTAAGCGATCGGTAACAATATCGCCCATCTTATCGGCGAAGAAGCGACGGTTATCGACATGCGCATAACCTCGATCTTGTATTGTAGAGATAATAGAGGCGTAGGTAGAAGGTCGACCGATACCTTGTTTTTCTAATTCTTTGACCAAGCTGGCTTCGGTATAACGCGCCGTCGGTTTAGTGAAATGTTGCTTAGGCTCTAGCTGTTTTAAATCCAAAGTGTCACCTACCTTGATATCTGGTAGTAATACATCCTCTTCTTTTTTACCTGCCGGTGGCTGTACACGCATAAAACCATCAAAGCGAATCACTCGACCGCGTGTGCGTAACTCAAACTCACCGGCAGTAATCACTACTGAGGTACTAGTAAATTCGGCATGGGTCATCTGGCAAGCAACAAATTGCTGCCAAATTAAGGTGTATAGACGCTCAGCATCGCGTTCCATACCATTGAGTTGTGTAGGTGAAACAGATACATCGGAAGGGCGAATCGCCTCATGTGCTTCTTGCGCGCCCTCTTTACTGGAATAACTGATAGGTGCTTCAGGCAAGTAGCGTTTGCCGAAGCTATCAACAATATAATCCCGGCAAGCTGCCACTGCATCTTGGCTCAAGTGGGTCGAGTCGGTACGCATATAAGTAATGTAACCCGCCTCATACAAACGCTGCGCCATCATCATCGTTTTCTTAACACCGAAACCTAAACGCGTACTGGCATTTTGTTGCAATGTAGAGGTAATAAAAGGCGCTGATGGCTTAGAGGTAGTCGGCTTATCATCCCGCTTAGTTACCATAAACTGAGCGTTTTCCAATAAGGCCACAGCCGCCATAGTGTCATCGCCGTTGTCAGGACGAAAAGACTGACCGTTATGCCTTTTGACCTCACAACGTACGCCACTTTTATCGGTAGTTAACAGGGCCGCAAATACATCCCAGTATTCTTCGGGGATAAATTTGCGTATCTCGCGTTCGCGCTCAACCACTAAACGCACGGCCACCGACTGTACCCGCCCCGCGGACAAGCCTCGGGCCACTTTAGCCCATAACAGCGGAGACACCATATAACCGACCACACGGTCGAGAAAGCGTCGAGCTTGCTGAGCATCAACACGATGCTGATCAAGGTACGCAGGGGTTTCAAACGCCTTCTGGATAGCAGTTTTCGTTATTTCATTGAACACTACGCGGCGATATCGACTTTCATCGCCACCAATGGCTTGTTGCAAGTGCCAAGCGATTGCCTCTCCCTCTCTATCCAAATCCGTTGCTAGATAGATAATATCGGCAGATTCAGCTAGCTTTTTTAGCTCATCGACGACTTTTTCCTTACCAGGTAATATCTCATAATGAGCCGCCCAATTATTATCGGGATCTATACCCATACGCTTGACTAGCTGTTCACGGCCCTTTTTAGCGCGGTGTACGACTTTTTGCTCCGCAGACATCTTTCGCGTCAACGCCGCTTGCTTAGCCCTGGCCTTGGTATCGATAGGCGCTTTTGCAGAGCCACTAGTTGGCAGGTCGCGGATGTGTCCAATACTCGACTTAACAATGAAGTCATTGCCGAGGTATTTATTGATGGTTTTTGCTTTGGCCGGTGATTCGACGATAACAAGCGATTTGCCCATAAGGTTGTCTCTTTATTCCACTACTTTAGCCTTCTGTATTACGATATTCACATGACATTACATAATAGCCAAAGTGAACATGCTCACAGATAGTCTTCAATTTTTGCTCTGTATAAGAAGGTAGACTTAGATAAGCACAGCATACTTTCTTGCGAAGGACAGCATGTATAAGTGCTGAGATGGCTCGGGTCAAGTAAATACTTTACTTATTTTATCCGCCGCACATGAATAAAAGCACTATATAGCCCCTAAAAAAACCATTTAGTAACATAAAATTAATATCAGCTTACATATATAACGCTCTGTTTTATATAAATATTAGCTAAAAAAGATAAAGCTCCACTATTCGCTGCCGATAAAACACTTATGGGTAAAAAAAATATTTTAAACAATGTGACTTATGACCGCCTCCGCTAGCTTAATCTTGTTAATCGCCATTGCTGCCGTGGCGATGGCAACGGTGGCATATAGCAATTACCTAGTCGACAAAAAAAAGAAAATAAGCTTCCTCTTAGAAAAAATGAAAAAGCGCGCTGAAGAACTAGAAGACGTGGTGTTAATCTTAGATGGCATCTGTGAACATCGTATTATTCCCAGGCTAATTAATGATGAAATCATTGAAAACTACACATTAATGCTACAAATCAGCCCTAATACAGGTTATTTAAGTGCTGGGCTATCTAATGCACAGATGCGCTCCAATGAATTAAGTGATGAGTCGGCTTTTCGCAATACCTCGCGAATTTGCAAAAGTGACGCTCAAATTGCCCGCTGCAACGCCTATTTATTAGAGTCCTTATCCATATTAAAAAAACAGAATATGGAAAATAAGATAAGCAGTCAAGAAATAAAAAGCTTTAGCTTAGATATCAAATGGTTACAGCTGCAAATTAAAGTTATTTCCAATATAGTGCAAGGGCATAAAGCCTACTCAAAACAAGATATTTTAGGCGCTAATGCGTTTTACAAAAAAGCCCAAAATGCCTTAGTACGCTCTTCTCATCCCGATGAACGTCGCACAAAAATGATCAACCAAATGGCCGATATAATATTTGGGCGACGCAGAGCCCTAAGCACAGATTTAATGCCGGAAACAGAGTTTAACCCTGAGGTAGAGATCAAAATCACCCCTGAACAACTCGCTGAATTACAGGCACAAGAAGCAGCGGAAAACCAAGCAGGAAATTCCCGTAGGCCTCGATAATCATTGGATAACATGATATCACCCATGCAACTGTGCATTTGAACTCTCTCTGAAGCCTTCACTTCTAAGCTCTCACTTGTACCAATAACGCCGATGATGCAATCGCCACCGCTCCAGTTGCCAACGCCCCTGCCGATCAACATGCCAGCGCACAGCACCTGAACTTGCCGTATTCAACAACATACTGCCCGCACGCTGATAACGCGCCTCGATGGATGGATGAGGGTGATGGTATTGATTTTTATAAGCCGCTGTAACGATCGCCCAATAAGGCTGAACATGCTTTACCCACTGGGCACTAGACGATGTCTTACTCCCGTGGTGAGGCACTAGAGCGATATCTACAGCTTTTACAGCGTGAAGGAACTCAGGATCTGACAGTAGCTGTTGCTCTACTGGTTTTTCAATATCTCCGGTTAACAATACATGCTTGCCTTGATAGCTGATTAGCAGCACACATGAACGATTATTATCAGACAAACCTTCAAGCTTATCTAACGGCGGCCACAATATCCTAAATTCAACCTCATCCCACACCCACTGCTGACCGCCATAACACTGCCCCACCCCTACCGTCGATTGCCCCGTATTAATAGCCTCGGGCTGACCAGAAAGTATTTGTTTGGCGCTAATAATACTCAACAAACCCTTAGCACCTCCTGCATGATCCGCATCACCATGGCTGACTATGAGCTTATCCAGTTGTGATACCCCGCTTGCACGTAAGTAAGGTGCTATCAGGTGCTCACCCGCATTAAAACGCTCACTAAACCATCGACCGGTATCATAAACTAAGTGATGATTTTTAGTCTCGACCACGATTGCTGTGCCCTGCCCCACATCCATAAACATAATCGCTAAAGGCGCTGATTGATGCGGCGGAAACAATAACGGCAAAAAACCAAAGCAGGCTAAGTAATGATAATGGCGGTAAGAAATGCCTAGCGGCAATAAAAGATAGCTGACAGCAAGCACAGCCAACACTATCGCTAGCAACGAAGGTTCGACTAAAAATGGTGTCCAAAAGCCTAAGCTGGTTTGTTCAAACCACTGCAACACTTGCAACAATAAGTTCATACTTAGCTCTAGCCATGCATAGACAACATGGGCAAGAGTGCTTGCTAGTGATGATGGCATCACCAATAAAAATAGCAATAAGAATAATAATGGTACGATAGTTATGGACACCCACGATATCGCAAATAGGTTGGCGACTGGCGCACTTAGACTTAAGCCTTGCAGCCAAATTAAGTTAGGTAAGAGTAAGCCAACAGCCAATATCCACTGGGCTTTTATCAAGGTAACACTATGGTTCACCAGTCTATTACTAGGCTGAGCATTGCGACCTAAAAAACCATAGAGCAAAACAATAACCGCCAAAAATGACAACCAGAAACCTTGACTATGCATTGCTAAGGGATCTAAAAAACACAGCACAAATAGTGCAGAGGCAAGCAGTAATACGGGGCCAACACGGTAGTAAAGCATACCCGCCAAATGAAAAACCAGCACCATCACTAATGCTCTCTGTGTAGGCAAGCTCATACCCGCTAACAAGCTATAAAGTCCAGCAAAAAAAATTGAACTCAGGCGTGGAACAACGTAATTAGCCACCACAAAAGGAAAAACAATACCAACAGCACACAATAACACGCGCCCAAGCCAAAAACCGATGGTCGCTGCTAGACCGATATGTAAGCCAGAAATCGCGAGCAAATGTATCGTGCCCGTTTGTTTAAAGGTATGCCATTGCTCCTGCGTTAACCACTGAGTATCTCCCACCACCAGTGCCATCAATGGTGCTAACGTGGTCGGATCAGATGAAAGCTGTCGGAAACGTTGTTGAATCTGCCAACGCAAACAATCCACCCACACATTCCAACAACTATCATTCATTAATAATGGTGGATACTTATCCAATACATAGCCCGTCGCGCTGATATTTTTACGTAACAAATACGCTTGATAATCGAAACCTGCGGGATTAACAAAGCCTCTGGGACGGCGCAACTTAACACTAAACTGCCATTGCTGACCGGTTTTAACGCTAGGATAAACCATCGCTGTCGATGATTGACGTGCTAAATGTTGATACCAGCTCAGCTGTATGATCCGATGCGAGAAACTAATATTGACATTTTTATTTTCAACCACTAGCTGTTTTACGCTAAACAAAAAACGTTGTTTATCTTCACTCGCGCTAGGCAAACCTGTTACCACGCCAATCACTTGCACCAAGTTACCCTCTATGTTTGATGGCAGCTGGTTAGCCAGCAAATAATGCCCCTGTAAAAAGCCCACACACAAACCCGCAATAACGCAAGCCAGTAAAAAGCAGCGCCAATAACAGCAAAGCAGTAGCGTAACAAACAAGATAACAACAATGGAATAATGCGGAAGTTCAGGAGAAAAACTGACAGAATAAACAGTGATTGAAAAGAGCAATAAATGCCACATACCTTCTTCCTTGAAAGTGAATGTTAAAAATTAGTTTATAGCGGCAAGCTACAAGGAGCAAGCAGTTATATTATCTAAATACCGCAGTTGAATTGTTGCGAGAGTGACTAAGGTGCTGAATATAAAGTAATTTTTTGCTTTTTTCGGCAAACTCGTAGCCACCCTACGGGTGCAGCCTAAAAATTTATTGGTGTGCATAGGACTTTCCCTAGCAACATAAGTTAGTATCGCGTAGCGACCTTATTGGTCGTGAGCGAATACTAATATTTTCTAGGAGGCTGTCCGAGAATAGGGGCCGTAGCGAGGGATAGCAGTTTTGAGTCAGATTTTTTCATGAATTGAGGAAAATAGTGGTTCTATTTGCCAACAGTAGGCGCCTTTAAGCGACGAAAATCAGGAGAAAATCTGGCCAAAATCCGCTTTTCCGCAGTAGGTTTGCTATTCTCGGACAGCCTCCTAGCTTATTAAGCAAGTCCCTTATATATCTCCAAAAACTGTTGACTCAACTTATGCTTTGGATCAAGAAATATTAACGGCTTTTTCAGCATATGCGATTCTTTCATCTTTACTGAACTCGAAATATAAGGCTCTATAATTGGCAGCTGTGCATTTTTTAATTCATCAACGGCTGCTTGAGGGACTTTTGCCCTAGCAATAAACTGATTAATGACTACACCTTCAATCTCAAGCCCCTCATTATGATCTTCTTTAACTTCTTCTAATGACACTAACAAATCCATCAATGCATCTCTTGAAAAAGCATCACAATCAAAAGGAATCAAACAACGATCTGCGGCAATCAGTGCAGACAAGCTATAAAAATTTAACGCCGGCGGCGTATCAATAAAAATGTATTCGTAGCTACTCAGTAACGATGATAAAAATTCTTTCAACTTATAGATCTTATGTCGTGATTCTAGCTTTTGTTCTAAATCAGCCAAATCTGCAGAGGCCGAGATAAGCGACAAGTTTTCAAAAGGTGTTTTTCGTACGAAATCTTTCGCCGATAGATCGCGGTATTTATAGCTCAGCGTAGACTCAAAAAATTCCGTCATACCCACCACATCATCTTTACCATCGTGCCCCAGGTATGAAGTTGAATTCGCCTGTGAATCTAAATCAACCAGCAAAGTGGCATGCCCTTGACTCGCTGCCACTGCGGCTAAATTACAAGCGATAGAGGATTTCCCCACACCACCTTTACGGTTAAAAACAACTCTGATCATTACTTCACTTCTCCATTATTTAGAAATAAGACGTTTAGAAATAAGACGTTAGATGTGAGACGCAAGACGCTTTAAAAGAAACAGTATCCCGTTGTCGCGCAGCGACAATAAATAAAAGCGTCTCACGTCTAACATCTCACTGACTTAAAAAGTGTATAATCCTAAAAAAACCAGATCACACACGGTTCAAATGTTAACTATTACACCCATTCCCGCATTTAATGACAATTATTTTTGGCTGATAACGCTAAAGGGCACACAGGATGCCTATATTGTCGATCCTGGGGATGGTCAAATTGCGCATAATACACTAATAGCGCAACAACTAAAGCTTAAAGGAATACTCGTCACTCATCGGCATAATGACCATATCGGCGGCATTGACTTTTTACTCGAACACTATCAATCAACGGCCAATCCTATTCCTGTTTACGGCCCAGATTCTCCACCTATACCACAAGTCACCCATCGACTTTTCAACCAAGACAGCATCACCTTATTCACCCACTATCATTTTACCGTATTAGAAATACCCGGCCACACACGCGACCATATCGCCTACTTTTCTAAGCATGCCCAAAAAGAACCCGTATTATTTGTAGGAGACACCCTATTTGCCGCAGGTTGTGGGCGGCTATTTGATGGTAGCGCGGAGCAACTTTATCACAGCTTATCAACCTTAGCCTCACTACCTGAAAACACCCAAGTTTACTGCGCACACGAATACACACTGTCTAACTTAGCCTTTGCCCTAGCAGTAGAGCCAGATAATAAAGCCATCACTCAGCGTATAAAAAACGAACAAGCCAAACGTGAGCATGGCCTACCCACCATTCCTTTTAGCCTTAGTATTGAAAAACAAACCAACCCTTTTATACGCATTAGCGAACCATCCGTACATAAGTCAATTGCCGAACATTGGGGCAAGCACTACGTATCTGAAAGCGAGCTTTTCGCCGATCTGCGTCGTTGGAAGGATGGGTTTTAAGAAAGTGTGATACGTTAGATGTGAGACGCAAGACGCTTTAAAAGACAGCAACTCATCGTTCCAACGAAGACTGGAGTGGCGAATTTTAGTCAAATAGTATTTTCAGCCTCTTTTAATCCCTTAAAGCGTCTAACTTCTCACGTCTAACGTCTTACTTACAAACACCCAGCACTTGTACTCAACCCTAAGCTTCATTAGACTGATGAACTTTACAACCGACGTAGACATATAATGCCAATTTTTTTCTCCTCTGCTGAGCACAACAGCCTTGTGCGCCGCTCACCTTCTTATGTATTTTACCTAGTCATCATCCTTAGTTATTTACTCAGCGGCTGTGATGCCACCATACCTTCAAAAGATAGCGCTTTATTAGCCATTAAAAATACCTTTGCTTCGCCAGATCAGCCAACAGAAAAAAAGACTCTAGCAGCGACTCCAGCTCCCCCTCTCCATAACGACCATGACCTATGGCAGCGAATTCGCGCGGGTTACGCACTATCAGCAGAAGCCCCTAGTTTTGGTCAGCAACGAATTGAGAGTTTTTTACAACGCTACCAAGATCACCCTAAAGATATTTTTTACCAAACCGAACAATCTAGTCGCTACCTCTATCATATTGTTAGCGAATTAGAAAAAAATGATCTGCCAATGGAATTAGCCCTACTGCCGTTTGTTGAAAGTCGCTACGACCCCTTCGCCTACTCTTCAGGTCGAGCTTCTGGTTTGTGGCAATTTATCCCTGGTACCGGTAAGCGTTTTAATTTAAAAGAAAATTGGTGGCTAGATGAACGCCGCGACATTGTTGCCTCAACACAAGCGGCGATAAGCTATTTAACCTATCTACATAAACACTTTAAGGGTGATTGGCTACTTGCAATTGCGGCTTACAATGCGGGTGAAGGCACCGTTGGTAAAGCCGTAAAACGCAACCAGCGCTTAGGCAAACCCATAGATTTTTGGGCGCTTAAACTACCCAAAGAGACACAATACTACATTCCAAAACTATTGGCTTGGGCCGCAATAGTGAAGCAACCTGAGCGCTACAATCTCAGCCTTGCCCCTATTAGCAACACGTCTTTATTTACTGCCGTAGATATCGGATCACAAATTGATTTAGCTACGCTAGCCGATATCAGCGCTATCGATATTGAAGAAATATATGCACTCAACCCCGCTTATAATCGCTGGGCAACCGACCCCCATAGTCCACACATCTTATTATTCCCCACACACAAGGTAGATGCCGTCAAACAATCGTTGCAGCAATACCCTATTGGTGAACGCATCCAATGGCACCGCTACACGATCAAAGCCAATGACTCTTTAAGTGTAATTGCTGAAACACATAACACTACCGTTGCGGCAATAAAGAGCGTGAATAAATTACGCGGCTCTACCATTCGCATGGGCAAAACCTTACTCATACCGAAAGCCTCCCAAAACGCCAGCTACTATCACAGTAGTGCAGAGCAACGCTTAATTAAACGTCAAGCTAGCGCCAATGGAAAAAACAAAACACGCATTGAGCATCAAGTAAAAACGGGCGACACATTCTGGGGCATTGCAAAACACTATCAGGTCAGCTCGAGCTCTATTGCGCACTGGAATAATATGTCGGTCAGAGATGTATTACGCAACAAGCAAACTTTAGTCATCTGGACAAAAAAAACCTCAGTGAAGCAAACCTCAACAAATCGAGCTTCTTCAATTGTACGAAAAATAACCTACAAAGTCAGGCAGGGAGACAACCTATCCGCCATTTCACAAAAATTTAATGTAGGTATTCACGATATCCGTCAATGGAATAAAATACATCAACAGAAATATCTCAAACCGGGGCAAAATTTGCGCTTGTATGTCAGTATGGCAGATCAAGGAGGAAGGTTTTAAAAACGTGGGGTGTTAGACGTACTAGCAGGGTGCTTGAAAAGAATACACTCCGTTTCAGGCCATCTGAGGCATGGATGCCGAAGCTGAGCGTATAGGGACATATTCACAGCGCGCCTGAAATGGAGTGTATTCTTTTCAAGTGACCC
>JBLHJR010000036.1:0-27105 GCA_047619205.1 Candidatus Endobugula sp.
TGTAGTGGTCAACCTTTTCTGGCCAGCCAATTAGAGGTTTTCCAATAAAATGCTTCTTTTTCATTCGGAGACAAGCCAAGGTTATGGCTGTGAGGTCTTACCGAGTTGTAGTATTTATAAATGTAATCTCGTACACAATCATTCGCTACAGTTTCATTCTCATAACCATTTTTAGGCATGTTCTCAGTTTTCAGGCTTCTAAAAAAGCGTTCCATTGGCGCATTATCCCAACAATTACCACGACGACTCATGCTCTGTTTAATTTGATATTTCCAAATCAACTGCCTAAATGACAAGCTAGTGTAATGACAACCTTGATCCGAATGAAACATGACGCCTATGGGTTGTCCTCGCGCCTTAAATGCATTCGATAATGCCAGTTTAGTTAGCTCACTATCCGGTGAATTTGATAGTGCAAAACCCACAATCTTACGACTATATAAATCTAAAACTGTGGCCAAATACCGCCACCGATTTCCTACCCATAAATACGTTACATCGCCACACCACACTTGATTCGGAGATATCGGACTAAACTCACGATTCAGGTGGTTCTCAATATTTACGTTCACCTTATTGGCCGGCTTGTAATTGTGCTTAGGTGGTTGGCAGCTGACAAGCCCCTGCCGCTTCATTGACTTTGAAGCCCTATAGCGGCTTAAATTATACCCGCCACTCGTAGCGATAGTGGCTATGGTTCTTGAGCCGGCTGAACCTCCACTGAGTGCATACGCTGCTTTCACTTCACTATCAGTATATACGTCGCCGCTTCTGATTTTGTTAGCATTTACCTTCCAGTAGCGATAACTACTTCGGTGGATTTCAAACACTTCGCATAACAATTTAATGGAATGGCTCTCTTTCATTTCTGCAATTAACGTAAACCGTTCATTGAGTCCGACATCAAGAGAGCGGTAGCCTTTTTTAGGATTTCTTTCTCCATCTTAAGCTGCTGGTTTTCACGTTCCAGCTCTCGAATTCGGAGCCGCTCTTCTGATATGGGGGCTCCTTGAGTTTCTTCTCCGTTACGCTCTTTACGAAGATCGCGTACCCACCTATCAACAGTCGATTTACCTACACTCATTGCGTCTGCTGCTTCTCTAACGGAATAACTTTTATCAACAACAAGCTCGGCGACTTCTTGTCTAAATTCTGGATTAAAATGCTTTGTCATAATACTACCCTTCGTTAATGGTGACTATAATATCACCTCTAACTCGGTGGCCAAATTTAGTATGCCACTACAATGCTGCGTGGAGACATAGTGAAGGTGCTTCACCGTTACAGAAGTACAATTAATGACGCTTCGTCAAACAGTAATTTATTATTGTAGAAAAATAAGATGATGGCCTATAACCGCTAGTTTAAAGAGGCTGAGATTTATAAGGCAGAAAGCGTTGATAATAATATGTCTAATTAGTGTCCATCCATAAATGGCTCGTCGCTAGGGAAAATAAGAATAGTAAGATTTGCGCTACTAGATACAGGCGCTTGCTTATTGCAAACAACTGCACCTAGTGGTGCGAAGATGACCATTTTTTTTTCCGTAGTAGAGTCCTATTTCTGGATGGGCACTAATTAACTTTAATAAAATTAGTATGTTGTCAGTATTTTTAAAAAAATATGAATTAACTGTCAAGAAAATAACAAATCAGCCGCTATATTCAGTAAGCCGCTGTTTCACAGCATTCAATTGACTCCGATAAACACAGGGGGTGACGCCATGAACATAAGTTCATTAATCCCTCCAGTAAACGCCGCTAAGCTAACGTATTCTAGGCGAAGCGAAAATGTAGTTGCTGGATCAGAAATAAACAAAGATGTACCGCGACGCAATATGAATGAAAAGGAAAAACGAAAACATCGTGGCCAAGAACGGCGAAAGAAAAAAGTTAAACCGATGCTAGATATGAGAGTGTCGAGCGATCGCCGCGAAGACATTAAACGGCCTTCTATCAATGTAGAGGTCTAGGAGGCTGTCCGAGAATAGAGAACCTGCTGCGGAAAAACTATTTCGGCCCATTTTTCCGATCATTTTCGTTGAATAGAACCACTATTCGCCTCAAATGTTCGAAAAAATGGACTCGAAATTGTTTCCCCTCGCTACGAACGGTTAAGTCCATCAGACTTTTAGCCTAAAAACATCAGTTAATTATGAAAGTTTGCACAAAAGCCTGATGCGCCTAGAAAATAGTAGTGTTCGCTTACGACCAATAAGGTCGCTAAGAGACACTAAAATCTCCTATACAGAGCAAAACCACGCACATTTTTTCGCGCCAACTACTGTTTCTACGGTGACGCAGGCGGCTGTTCTGCTGAGTCTACATTTTTACGGGTCAGAATATTCTCTAGGCCTAAAGAGATTGTCATGCCTAGCGGATGGTAAAGGCAACTGTATATTATTGGTTGTAGGTGAATATAAATCCCAATAGTTTGAACCGATAATGAAGTCAGCGCTACTAATGTTACAAGCAGTAGGCACATTATATAAAACGGCTAGGCGTAGTAAGGCCTTTACATCGTTATCGTGAGCTTGTGAGGTAAGAGGGTCCCAAAAAAAAATTAGGTAGTCTATTTGCCCCTCTGTGATTAGTGCGCCCATTTGCTGGTCTCCACCAAACGGGCCACTTTGTAAGCAATGGACATCTAAGTCTAGAGTTTGTTCGAGTAATTTCCCCGTAGTACCCGTTGCGTAAATATTACGTGTGCGCAAGCGGTTATGCCAACGTTCTGCCCAGCTAAGTAGTTGGGGTTTTTTATTGTCGTGTGCCACCATGGCAATAGTTTTCTGAGGGCGTGATTCAAATACTTTCGTGCTCAAAATCTGACTCCATTTAATAATAAAATTCGATACACACTACATACACTTGAAGGTTTTCTGCCATTAAGCATAGTACATTGTTGCTCAGTGTGACATTATTTACGTTGATAAGTCATTAAAGGGTGTCAACTATTCTTACTATTGGCACCAAAGGCCACAATATTTATGTTGTAAGTCATTATCTAATCAAATAATGGTTTTATTTACTCCTATAGAGATGATTATTTAATGAAGAATGATTCAACACTACTCTGTATTTGCGGTAGTAAAAAAATAAAAAAACATTGTTGTCAGCTGTACATCCAAGGGGAAGCTTACCCAAAAACCCCAGAAAAGTTGATGCGCTCACGTTATACGGCTTTTACATTGGGTAGTAATGGCCAATATTTATTGGATACTTGGCTGCCAAGTATGACGCAGGGTTTGAGCGTAGAAGAATTATCCCTATCTAGCACCACATGGGTTGGGCTTGAATTATTGCATAAGTCTCAATCAGGAGATGATGCATGTGTAGAATTTAACGCCAGTTTCATTGATGCCGATGAAAAAGAAAAGCTTCATCACGAAAATTCAGTATTTAAGCGCATTGCGGGTAAGTGGTTGTATGTGGGAGGCGAGGTTAGTTGATATGTAGACGAAGGGCTGGACTACATTACGTTCATGCCTATACTAAAAAATACTAATTCAGTATAGTTCCACTTTCTGTTTTGCTGATATTATTTGTCCAGCAGTTCAACCAGTAATTACAATAGGCGTCAATCATGTTCCGCTTAATCGGTAATATATTTTGGTCCATTCTTGGCGACTTTGCTAAGGGCTTGGCTTGATTTTTATTAGGTTTTTTGGCTTTATTTACTATTATTGGAACTCCTTGTGGAAGGCAGTATTTTACTATGGACATGTTTTCTAGTTTCTCTTTTGGTAAAGAGGCGGAGAGCCGTAAAGAACTCATTGGTAACGACGAATTGGGTACAGGTATATTAGGTATTGTTGGGAATATTGTCTAGTTTCTACTTGTGGGTATTTGGTTGGCCGTTGTTTCTTTGGCTCCAATAGGTAAAACCGTAGTGAGTATAAAAACAATAGAAACCGTTGAACGCGAGAGTAATAAATGAAAACAATGCCTAAAGGCCTATATCGGCATTATAAAGGCCAAGAGTATCAGGTGCTTGATCTTGCCCGCCATAGTGAAACCCAAGAGTGGCTAGTAGTTTATCGGTGTTTATATGATGACTATTCCCTCTGGGTTCGTCCCTATGATATGTTTGTGGAAACGGTCAATATAGAAGGTAAAGCGCTTCCGCGTTTTAATTTTGTGAAATGTATGGATGAAGATATGGCAGGAAATTATAATGGCTGATTTCGACGATGACTATTGGATGTCGCAAGCACTGCAGTTAGCACAAAAAGCCGCACATAATAACGAGGTGCCAGTAGGTGCGGTGGTGGTGAAAGATAATAAAATGATTGGCCAAGGCTTTAATCAATCCATTGGTTTACATGACCCTACAGCTCACGCCGAGATACAAGCTATCCGTGACGCTGCTAAAAACAGTACTAATTATCGTCTTTCAGGAGCAACACTATATGTAACCATAGAGCCTTGCGCCATGTGTGCGGGTGCGGTGGTACATAGTCGCTTGTCGCGCCTAGTCTATGGAGCTACTGAGCCAAAGGCAGGCGCAATTATTAGTCAGACAAAGCAATTAGATGGGATACATTTAAATCATCAGGTGGCCTATCAAGGTGGAGTATGTGAGAATGAATGTTCTGCTATAGTGAGGGAATTCTTTGCGCGTCGACGTAGTGAAAAAAAAATAAAATCCAAATCCTTTGAAATTAATTAATACCCATGAATTTTAAAGCTGAGACATCGCGTTAGGGGCTTTTTGGTCTGATATTTTAGGCAAGTTTTTTTCTATATCGGAGGCTATCTTTCGACGTTTATTATCGTAGTGCCAGATTAAAACATTATGGTAGTTGCGGATCCGTCGCACATATTTTACTGGTTCCCAACCACGCGCATATCCGTGTCGAGTATTTTTATAATATTTTCGTTTAGTTAATAAGGGTAGGCGTTTTTCCACATCTTTCCACAGGTCGGGATTTCCTCCTTGCCTTTGGGTGATGACACGAGCATCCTCTAAATGGCCTAAGCCGACATTATAAGCGGCTAGCGCCATCCAAGTTTTATCCGGTTCTTCTATGTCACTGGGAACTCGCCTGCGCATTTGCACGAAATATTTTGCGCCACCTTGAATGCTTTGCAGTGGATCCTCTCGGTTTTTAATACCTAAACCCTTAGCAGTTTGTCTGGTCAGCATCATTAAACCACGAACACCTGTAAAGGATTTCGCGTCTTTATTCCAAAATGATTCCTGATAGCTAATCGCCGCTAAAAATAACCAGTCTAAATTTTGCTCTTTTGCAGTTTCTTGGAAAAATTTTTCCCATTGCGGTAAGCGTTCTTCTATACGTTTGGCAAACACTAATGCGTTACTTTCGTTGACAGGAGCTTTGCTAAAATATTTTTTTTCTAATGCTGCAATTTTTCCTCCAGCAGCATAATTTTTAATAAAGGTGTTAGCGGCTTTTAATAAACTATCATCGCCTTGCTTTGGAAATGCCCACGCAATATTTTCTGGTTGTGCGATGGCAAAAGCAGAGCGTGCACGGGGGTAGATGACGCGGTTAGTAATAAATGCTGTTGAGTCAACAATACTGATATCGGCTTCACCGTTATGCACCATTTCCAGCATATCCGACATTTCGGCATTCTCTTCCTCTTGCCATGTCAGAGTTGGGTAATCGACTTTAAGTTTTCTTAAGGTAGCTGCGTGAGAACTATTACTGACCACAATAATTTTTTTATCTAGCAGGTCTTCAACGGTTTTTGGCTTTTCTGCATCCCGCTGATAAATGACTTTCTGGGTAACGGTGGAGTAAGGGATAGTAAAATTAATATTTTTTTTGCGGGGTTCGATGATGGATAACCCTGCGGCCGCAAAATGTCCGTCGGTAGTGCCCATTTCATTTAAAATAACACTGAGGTTGCCTTTATCGACGATGGTCAATTCAACGCCTAGCTCATCTGCAAAGGCTGAGGCTAGCTCGTATTCAAAGCCGGCATGACCAAAGGGTCCTTCATAGAAAGTCGATGGGCCATTGAGAGAGATGACTCGTAAAAAGCCGTCTGCTTGCACTTGTTCTAATAGTGTAGGCGGCGTACTACTGGACATGAACAATGGCAGCAAGCACAGCAATAGACCGCCTAGGGAACGTACCGCGGTGTTGACTGCCCGAGCTTGTTGGTTGACGGTAGCGCTTGATCTAGCCATAAAGTCTTTTTTAAGAATACAGAATGAATAGTATAGAGCAGAACCACTATGAAATGGCAGTGAAAGTAAGCTTTTTTAGCTTAAGCCGCCTTTGACCAAGCCATAGTTCGGACATAGTTCGGACATAGTTATGCAATCATCTGATTACTGAACTCTATCGGTAGCTTGCTGCGTGCGGCTTCAGTATAATAGTGGCCTTTTCGAGGGGTGATGTAGCGTTTGTTTAGTCTCGTCGCCTCTAACTTACTATTCAGTGATCTTACTGTAAAGGCCGCCAACCATCATGTTGACTCTTCCGGGCGCTGTTGCGCTTTCTGCATTTCGTATTGAAAAAATTCTTAGTGATTTACAAGTAATATCGACTGAAATTACGGGTATTCGTGCTCGTTTTATGCATTTTGTCGATGTTGCCGAAGCCTTATCTGATGAAGAGCACACTGTGCTCGCACAACTATTACATTATGGCCCTGCAGATCAAGCGGATATTGAGGTTGAGGGCGGGGGTGAGTTATTTTTAGTGATACCGCGTTCAGGTACTATTTCGCCGTGGTCATCTAAAGCCACTGACATTGCTCATAATGCCGGCTTGGGTAAAATCAAACGTATTGAGAGAGGCGTCGCTTATTACGTAAAGACTGCCACGTTAAGTGCACAACAAAAGCAAGCAATAGCGGCTTGCTTACACGACCGCATGGTCGAAAGCGTGGTAGGTGATATTGAGTCAGCAGCGAGTTTATTCGAGCAACAGTCACCCGCATCTCAGACAGAAGTCGATATCTTAACCGGAGGTAGAGAAGCCTTAGTGGCCGCTAACAGTAACCTGGGTTTGGCGCTTGCAGATGATGAAATTGATTATTTGGTGGATAGTTTCCAGACGCTAGGGCGTAACCCTGTTGATGTGGAACTGATGATGTTTGCTCAGGCGAATTCGGAACATTGTCGACATAAGATTTTTAATGCCTCGTGGACACTGGATGGTAAAGAGCAAGACCTATCCTTGTTTAAAATGATTAAAAACACCCATGCGCTAGGGGGTGACAATGTGTTGTCAGCCTATTCTGATAATGCCGCCGTAATTAGTGGTGCTACTGCAGGGCGCTTTTATCCCAATGCCGCTACTAAGACCTATGCTTTTCATCAACAACCGATTCATATTTTAATGAAGGTGGAAACTCACAATCACCCTACAGCCATCTCGCCATTTGCGGGCGCAGCTACCGGTTCAGGTGGCGAAATTCGTGATGAAGGTGCAGTGGGGCGTGGTTCTAAACCGAAAGTGGGGTTAACCGGTTTTACTGTTTCTAACTTACAAATTCCAGGATTTACGCAAGCTTGGGAAGTCGATTATGGCAAGCCAAATCGTATTGTTAGCGCTTTAGATATTATGCTAGAAGGCCCCATTGGTGGTGCTGCGTTTAACAATGAATTCGGTCGTCCTAATATTTGTGGTTATTTTCGTACCTTTGAGGATAACTTTGATGGCGAGCGTCGTGGTTATCATAAACCGATTATGTTGGCAGGTGGCTACGGTAACATCAAAGCGGAGCATGTGGACAAGCCAACCTTCGTAGCGGGTGCCAAACTGATTGTATTGGGTGGCCCAGCGATGTTGATCGGCCTAGGCGGTGGTGCGGCTTCCTCAATGGCATCGGGCACTTCATCTGAGGATTTAGATTTTGCTTCGGTACAACGTCAGAATCCAGAAATAGAACGTCGTTGCCAAGAAGTGATCGATCAATGCTGGCAGCTAAGTGACTCGGCTTCTGCTGATCATAACCCCATTGCCTTTATTCATGATGTCGGCGCAGGCGGTTTATCCAATGCCTTTCCTGAATTGGTAAAAGATGGCGGTTGTGGTGGTATTTTCGAACTGCGCAATGTGCCTAATGATGAGCCGGGTATGAGCCCATTGGCAATATGGTGTAACGAATCACAGGAGCGCTATGTATTGGCCGTCATGCCAGAGAATCTAGCGCAATTTACCGCCATTTGTGAGCGTGAGCGCTGTCCATTTGCTGTCGTGGGTGAGTCCACGGATGAACAACACCTACGTGTTAACGATAGTTTATTGGCCTCCACGCCGGTGGATTTACCGATGAATATATTATTCGGTAAAGCACCTAAAATGCATCGTAGCGCCGCGATTCATCAAGCTAAAACGTCTATTTTTGCAAGTGCTGATATTGAACTGAGTGAGGCCATTAGCCGCGTACTTAAGCATCCGTCAGTAGCCAGTAAACTATTCCTCATCACCATTGGTGACCGTTCAGTAACGGGGCAGGTGGTACGTGATCAGTTAGTAGGACCATGGCAGGTTCCAGTAGCCGATTGTGCCGTCACCACTGCAGCTTACGATACCCATTTAGGTCATTACGCCGGCGAAGCAATGTCCATGGGCGAGCGTACGCCAATGGCGTTAATTAATGCACCTGCATCGGGTCGTATGGCCGTTGCTGAAGCGATTACGAATATTGCAGCCACCCGCATTAATAGTCTAAGGGATGTTAAATTATCTGCCAATTGGATGTGTGCAGCAGGTCATACCGGTGAAGATGAAAAACTCTATCGTACCGTTGAAGCCATAGGCATGGAATTATGTCCCGCCTTAGGTATTACCATTCCTGTAGGTAAAGATTCCATGTCCATGCGCACCGCTTGGCAGCAAGACGGTGAACATAAAGCGGTAACGGCACCTATGTCGGTGGTTATTACAGCATTTGCGCCAGTAACGGATGTGCGTAAAACGATTACTCCACAGTTGAAGACAACAGTAAATACTGGAGAGCAAAGTCAATTATTATTGATTGATTTAGCGTTTGGACAACAACGCTTGGGTGCATCCATATTAACGCAAGTGTTTAATGAAATGGGTGATCTCTCGGCGGACACAGAGTGTCCTGAAACCCTCAAGGCATTCTTTGATACCATTCAGGCTTGTTTAGAAGCCAATGAATTACTCGCTTATCACGACCGTAGTGATGGTGGCTTATTAGCATCAGTAACCGAGATGGCGTTTGCGGGTCACTGTGGTATAGACATCGATCTGACGGCATTAGGCACGGATATTATTGCCGCCTTGTTTAACGAAGAGTTAGGTGCGGTGATACAAGTCAGTAATAAAAATATTGCTAGTGTCAACGCGCGTTTTGAGCGTGCCGGCTTAGCCGATTGCCTTTATGCTATCGGTGTATTAAATACAGATGACATGATTCGTTTTTCACATAATGACGAGGTCATCTATAGCGCAGCACGTGCTCAGCTACAGTCAGACTGGAGCGAAACCAGTTACCAAATGCAATCGCTACGCGATAACCCTGAATGTGCGCAACAAGAATTCGAGCGCATTTTACAGCCAGATAATGGCTTGAGTGTGTCGCTAAGTTTTGATGTTAATGAAGATATAACTGCGCCTTATATTACCACCGGCATTCGTCCACAAGTGGCAATTTTACGCGAGCAGGGTGTTAATGGTCATGTAGAAATGGCAGCTGCGTTTACTCGCGCAGGCTTTGAAGCCGTTGACGTACATATGAGCGACATTCTTTCGGGGCGTACAGACTTACAAACCTTTAAAGGCTTAGCGGCTTGTGGTGGTTTCTCTTATGGTGATGTGTTGGGTGCAGGTGAAGGGTGGGCAAAAACCATCTTGTTTAATAGTTTAGCGCGCGATCAATTTGAAACCTTCTTTCAGCGTAATGATACGTTTAGTCTGGGTGTGTGTAATGGTTGTCAGATGATGTCGAACCTTAAATCACTCATTCCCGGTGCCGATCATTGGCCGCGTTTTGTACGTAATCTTTCCGAACAATTTGAAGCGCGTTTTAGCCTAGTAAAAATTGCGCAAAGTCCTTCGATATTATTGTCGGGTATGGCGGGTTCGCATTTACCTGTAGCCATAGCGCACGGAGAAGGACGCGCAGAATTTGCGCATAAAGATAGTTTGGCGCAATGTGATAATAGTGGTTTAATTTCACTGCGTTATATCAATAATGACCTGAGTGTGGCAAACACGTATCCCGCTAATCCCAACGGTTCGCCTAATGGAATTGGCAGCGTGACGTCAGCGGATGGTCGTGTGACTATTATGATGCCACATCCAGAACGCGTGTATCGTGCGGTGACTAATTCATGGAAGCCAGAAGAGTGGACAGAAGATGGCGCATGGCTGAGAATATTTAGAAATGCACGAGTCTTTTGTGACTAAGAACAGTTGATTAGATGTAAGTGGTAAGATAATAGCTTTAAACCACAAGTGAACAAAAGGTCTTCTTTATCTTGTGGCTTGCGCTATAAACTTGCCGCTTGTCAACATTTACTCACCCAAACACCGACATCAAGACTAGACTCTTTGTCGCCAATAAAAGAGCCTCTTATTGGCGGCACAGCATCAGGGAGCCTCGAAACGGCGACGGCGATATGATCAGCCCCTGCTATTTTACCGATAGTGGGATCGAATGCCAGCCATCCTGCACCCGGTAAATAGACCTCCGCCCATGCATGAGTGGCGCCGACTTTATCCGACATTAGCGGAGCGTGAAGATAACCACTCACAAATCGTGCCGCAAGCCCTAAGCATTTTGCGGCTTCCATAAATAGTAAGGCGAAATCACGACAAGAGCCTGTCCCATTGGTGAGTGTTTGTTCCGCCGTTTGTACACCGGGTTCTTCTCTTACTTTGTAGGCTAAGGTTTGATAAATATGTTCAGCGAGACGCTGTAATAAGGAATAGCTTTGAATACTTTCATTGGCTGGCCAGAACGTTGCAATCCAATGGCTCAATAGAGAAATTGTCTCAGGCTTGGCGACGATGCTATAGGCGGATAATAAAATCTGATCATCGGTCTCGTAAGTAAAGGGATAATTGACGGCATAATCTGCCACAATGAAATCGAGAGGGGATTCATTGTATTGTTGGATAATGGCTTCACTTTCGATGAATAGCTGGCTGCTAGGTAAAGTAAAGTTGGCGATAGCCACAGAATTGCCTTCTACATCGCGATACCAGTCAATGGTAGCCGTAGGCGATATATTCAGAACAAAAGACTCTATACGTAAATCATAATCTTCTCGTGGACGCACGAGCAAATGGTGTGGCCCTAAAGTGACCTCACCCGAGTAATTATAGTAAGTACGATGAATGATTTTATAACGTTGCATAGCATATTCCAAAAATTGCATCGGCTTACCGAGAAATGACTGTAAGCAATTAATGTCTTTTGTCTTCTTGCTTATAAATTTAACAGGAACTACTCATGTTTGATACTACCACGCTGGATGTAAAAAAGTTAAAACAACTCGAAGGTGATTTTTTGATGCGTTACCCTCAGGGTTTTGATGATCCAGAAATGCTCGAAATAAGAAAAAAACACAGAGTCGAAAAGATGGTCGAGTTGACGCAGCAAAGTTTTAAAAAACGCGCCTGCTCTAATATTCATATCACCGTCGATAATATGGTTAAGGTCATCAACCGTTCATCCATGATCTCTATGTTCGAGAAACCTAAATTCAGAGATTTTGCTAATAATTTAGGTGAAAACGATAAGGCTTTTTTAGTTAAAGCCTTGTATCAAATGCTATACGGAAAACAGCAGTTAGGCTTCGAAGCTATGGTGGATATTTTACGTACAGAGAAATTAGCCAAATGGAGTTTGCTGACTATTATTCCTGCGTATTTTAATCCTACTGAAGACGTCTTCGTTAAACCCACAACGGCAAAAGGTGTGTTGCGTCATTTTGAAGTTGATGACCCTATTTATAAACCCGCTCCTACTTGGGATTTTTATCAAAAATATCGAGCGCTGATAAACGATGCTAAAGCACAAGTGAATGAAAACCTTTCACCGTCTAATGCCGCCTTTTCTGGTTTCTTAATGATGTCTGTGGCGACCCAATAGTAATATGTTCAGTTAATAGTTTAGGTTAACAGCGCTACACTAACCGCTTGCCTACTAGCGGTTAAGCTAGGGCCGAACTGATTAAATACGGCAACATCTGCGGCATCACGCCCATAAGCGATGGCGACATAGCCGCCTGTCATGGTGACTTGTGTGGCATCAAAGGCATACCAGCGATCGCCTACATAGACCTCAAACCAAGCATGTAAATCCATCGGTACTAAGCCGTGCAGATAACCCACCACCATGCGTGCGGGAATACACAGGCTACGACACATAGCGATACCTAAATGGGCCAGATCACGACAGACTCCCCATTGTCTTTCATTAACCTCAATCGCGGATAAGAGCAGGTGGCTACTAGTGGGTTCAAAGCGTATGGTGACACGTAACCAGTCGACAATAGCCGAGACTTGATCGTAACCCAATAGCTTACCTGCCGTTATTTCGTTCGTCATTTGACTAAAATGATCGGCTTCGCAATAGCGGCTAGGCAAGAGGTAAATAAGTACCTCGTTAGGTAAGTGTTGTACCTCAACAAAGGCTGCTCCGGGCATTTGATCAACCTGATCCGCAGTCATTACTTCTGCAGCGGTATGCACAGAAAAAATACCCGGTGGTGCAATCAATCGCTGGCAAAGATTGCCGTAAATATCGGTAAATTCAAACACCGGAACACTAGGTTCCAGCCGATACTCTTCAAGGGAAATCCATTGCTGGGCTCCACTACGAGGTCTGAGCATAAGAAGAAAAGGTGTTGACACCTCTACATCAAAAACTAAGTCACAAGTTGTGCGCAACCACATAGCGAAAGTCCATTGAAAAAGGAAGTAAGGGGGTAGATTCGAGAATAAGAGTCGCTTAAAATCGGCTAAATGTCAATGAGTTGATTGGCTCAATCTGAATGCTTTATTATTGATTTTATTGCCGTGAGAAGCCAAGGCTTAAATTTGTAGCCATACAATGTAAAATTTATTCACCAGCCAAAATGTCACATTTATAACTAGCCTTATCTTGCTCCCCCAAAGAGCGCGCTAATTTAGGCAATAGCTGAGACATTTTATCCAATAAGTCCCAAGGCGGATTAATCACTATCATCCCCGATGCTGTCATGCCGTGTTCATCCGAGTCGGGTAATAAGCCTAATTCATAACGTTGAATGTTTTTAATACCACTTTTCACAAAACGCTTTTCTAATTGATCAATCGTTTTTCTATCGATAACGGGATACCAAAGTGCATAAATTCCTGTGGAAAACTTTTTATAAGCGTTGTTAACCGTAAAAAATACTTTTTCGTATTCAGATTTAATCTCATAGGAGGGATCAATTAATATCAGTCCCCGACGAGACGCTGGAGGTAACAATGCCGGCAATCCTGCCAGTCCATCTTCTTGCTGACATTTGATCTTTCTACTGGACGTGTTTTTTTCCAGTAACTGAAAGTCTTTTGGGTGTAATTCAAATAGCCATGCTTGGTCTTGGCGGCGTAAAAAATGTGCTGCAATCATAGGTGAGCCAGGGTAATGGCTTAAAGACTTAGAGGGGTTATAAGCGCGAACGGCATCAAAGAAAGGCGCGATTTCTGGCCAATCGCCAGGAATCAATTTGGCTATACCGGTGTTAAATTCCGCTAATTTTTGTGCATGACTAGAATGTAAGTTATAAAGACCCGCTCCTGCATGAGTGTCGTAATATGCAAAGGCTTTGTCTTTTTTAGCTAAACTCTGCAGTATTTCTACCAAGACGATATGTTTAATAACATCGGCAAAATTTCCCGCATGAAAAGCGTGTCGGTAACTTAACAAGTGATGTGTTCCTATTGTTTTTGTTGACTACTTTTTACTGATTCGGGTTTGACTGGCTTTATTACTGCGCCCCGGACGTTTTTGCATTTTCACTTTATCAATTAATGAATCGCGATTATTGACTTCAAATCCCGTTTTATTGATACGTTTGATTTTACTACCAATTAAACGTTGAATAGCATCAAGCGAACGCTCTTCCTCACGGCTGACAAAGGAGATGGCGTGGCCTTTACTTCCCGCACGGCCGGTACGACCAATGCGATGCACATAGTCTTCGGCTAAGTAGGGTAGGTTATAGTTCACAACATACTCTAGGCCTTGTATATCTAGACCACGGGCAGCAATTTCGGTGGCAATAAGGACTTGTATCTTCGCTGAGCTAAAGTCCGCTAAGGCACGACGACGAGCGCCCTGAGTCTTGTCGCCATGACAAATAGCCGCGTCTACATTGGCTTTCTTCAAATTGGCTAATAATTTATCCGCTTGGTCTTTAGTGCTAGTAAAAACTAACACCTGATACCACTGATACTCTCCCAATAAATCCATAAACAAATCAATTTTACGGCGTTCTTCCACCGGATAGATAACGTGATCTACCGTTTCTGCAGCGCTATTCAGTTTAGTGGCACGAATTTCTTGGTGGTTTTTGAGGAGCTTATGCGCTAATTCGTTCACCGCAGGCGATAACGTCGCAGAAAATAACAGCGTTTGTCGTTTCGATGCGGTGTGTTGTAGCAAACTCTGTACATCGCTGATAAAGCCCATATCTAGCATGCGATCAGCTTCATCCAAAACCACAAATTTCACTGCGGCTAAGTCGACATTACATTGTGCGATATGCTCTAACAGTCGCCCAGGAGTGGCAATAAGGATATCAACACCTACCTTCAGCTTATTTGCCTGACCACCCATTTTAACGCCACCATAAACCGCCGTGACCGTTAAAGGTAAAAACTGCGCATAAGAGCCAATGGTAGAGGCTAATTGTTCGGCGAGTTCGCGAGTAGGCGTTAGAATCAATGCCCTAGGCTTATTCGAGGGCTCGCCATGGCTGCCTTGGTCGAGTAGTTGTTGCAAGATAGGAATGGCAAAAGCCGCCGTTTTCCCTGTACCCGTTTGTGCGCTAGCCAAGATGTCCTTACCGCGACGAGCGGGGATAATGGCTTGCTTTTGTATTGGCGTCATTTGCTGGTAACCGCGAGCATCAAGCGCTTTTTGCAGATCTGGCGATAGGTCTAACGATGAAAAAATCATAGTAATCCTTAAGGGGGGTTCGCTTGTGGTTAAGCGAAAAACGAATTATAAGGGATTTTGCTTGCTGATGAGAGGGAAAGTGCGGGTAGCGAGCGAGTTAAATTAAGAGAAGGCTCAATTTTTCTAGGTGGGCTTTGATATTCTCTGCATCTAGTGGCTTCACGATACAGTCAGACATGCCCGCTTTTAAACATTTGATCACTTGTTCTTTGCCCGTGAACGGACCGGTTAAGGCGATGATAGTCATGGCTTTGTCACTTGGCTCTTTGCCTTGATCACCTGAGTGGTTTTGTAACCATCCAGCTCCGGCATGGCTAAATCCATAAAAATAACGTCACCGTGAGTATCAGCGTATGACCTTTAATGACTTAGGCGAAGATTTTTTGTGTGATATAGACTACCTACCACTCTCACAATGGCAACAAGCGGATGTGACCCTCATTGTGTAAAAGCATTTCAGCTCAGCGCCTTGTGTCAAACACTTGCGCAGCATAAGCATAACGATAAACCCATTGTTTTAGTGATGAATGTAATGGGTCTTGTTAAAATAGTCACCGATATACTACCAAAAACCCGCGTTTTTCAAGCCTCATTTGTGCAAGGAGCTTTGCTCAATCAGGCACAGGCTAATCATACCAGTGAAAAGCATACAGGCAATGGCACTACCCATATTGGAGATTTACTAGGCGTATGTGAACACATTCATATCGAACCGATCATGAGCGGTCTTAATCATGCTCTTCCTGTTGACAGTTGGTATGAAGACTCCCAAGAAACCATGCTACTGAAAGTATGTATCAATGCCATTGTTAACCCTGTCACTGGGCTTAAGGGTATAAAAAATGGCGGTATTATCGTTAATGAAAAGCTAGACAGCCTTGCGCAAACACTTTTCAATAACTGTCACCATTGATGAACGAACTTCTGCTTTCTTACTCTTATCAAGCAGTGGAACAACAGATTGTCTCTGTTGCCCATGGCACAGCCAATAACCGCTCACCAATGTTACGAGACGTGGAATTAGGCAGGAAAACAGCAATTGATTTTATCAATCGGTATTTGATTACGCTGGCAGAAGCGCGCTAATCCATACCAATGAGAATCGCCCAATAGTCTCTGCTATTCATCAACAAAATTAGAATAAAAAGGATTGCCGCCTGCAGCTCCTTAGGATAAATCAACCATGCCTCTATTATTTGAATAATATAGATATTTAGGCCTCGGCTATTAGGTGATGTTTCCCTGCGAATACTCTCCTATAGAGCCCAACCACTATTACACCTAATCAATAAATGCTGTGACTTTGGGTAATTTTTTTCATTTTGGTGTAAAGAAATAATACACAAAGTGTTTACTAACTGTGCGCACTTTTATTGCGTTGTAATGATTTTTTTGGTGCGATAAAGTTATTTAACGTAATCAGTAAACCTTAGTGTTATTTTAAGTCTTTGTTTTTTATTGATATAAAATTTTCGGCATGGCTCTTGCCTTACCTATTATAACAGGTAGTAATAGGTAAAGAGAGTTTAACGTAATGCCCGATTATTTTAATTCAAAATCCCCAAAGGCATCGGTATCGCCGATGCCTTTGTTTCTACACATTAAAGAGACCATTCGTAAGCAAATATTGGATGGTACTTATTCGGTACACGATAAATTGCCATCAGAACGAGAGCTTATCGAGTCATTTAATGTGAGTCGTATTACCGTGAGACAAGCACTGGCCGAGCTACAAAGAGAAGGTTTAGTGTTTAAAATTAATGGTAAAGGCACGTTTGTTTCGAAACCTAAAGCGGCTTTAGATGTATCTAAATTACGCGGTTTTGGTGAAGCCATGTCGAGTATGGGCTATGAATCTTTCTCTCGTGTACTTAGCATGAAAGAGGAAGAGTCACCCAATAATGTTTCTTCCCGTCTCAACCTCCCAGCCGATGCTTTAGTCACAAAAATCCAACGTTTACGCTATTTGAATCGTGAACCTATCTCTCTTGATATTACTTATTTTAAACCCCGCTTGGGGAAAATAGTTTCTGCGGCTGATCTTGAAGGCCGCGATATTTTATCAATTCTAGAAAATGAATGTGGCATTGTACTAGAAAACGCGAAGGTCACTATTGAATCTTTGCTATGTGATGATTACTTGAGTCGTCATTTACAAATCGAAGCGGGTGGGCCAATTTTGCATATAGAACGCACGCTCTTTGACAACGCACATCAGCCCGTTCTTTATGAAAATTTATTTTATCGCGGCGATGTTTTTCGTTATAGCTTGGATATTGAACGATAAAGCTTAGGCAGCTGATTTCCCCACTATTTATAAAAAATTTTGTTAAGTATCTATAGTAAAACCAGTAATTTAAAAACGATGATCTAGGATTAAATACATTGAAAATACCAGAAGCAGGATCTAACACACTTGACAGTGAACTTACGCAATTGGAAACGGCCATTGTCAATAAAATCACTGAGCAGGATTGGCTGGATTTAACCGTGGAAATGGTGCGAACAGGTCAGCCTCATTCCGTGAATCCCCTAGATCCTGATATTCCTGCTGGAGAGGAAGAAGCGATTGCATTGTTTGTGGCAGGTAAATTAGAAGCCATGGGGTTTACGGTCGAAAAGTTTGAGTCTCAGCCACATCGACCGAATGTGGTAGGCACTATCAAAGGCAGCGATCCTGACGCACCTTCGTTAATGATTAATGACCATTTGGATACCTATCCGGCTGTTGAACCTGAGCGATGGGACAAGTGCGATGGCAATCCTTTTAAGGCAACGCGACATGGTGACTGGCTATATGGCCGAGGTACTTCAGATACACGAGGTAATTTGGCGGCTTCTCTGCTTGCGGTTAAAGCCATTATCGATGAAGGGGTGACGCTTAAAGGCGACTTAGTGTGCTGTTTTACGGTGGATGAAGAAAAAAATGGGCCTCATGGTTCTATTTTTATGACACAAACTATTGGTCTTAAAACGGATTACTCCATTACGGCAGAACCCACGGCTTGGGGTGGCGAAACCGATCAATGGGGTATGAGTATATCGGTTGCCAATGCAGGTAATTGTTTAGTACAAGTGACGGTTAAAGGCATTAAATCGCATATTTGGCGACCGGATACCGGTGTTAATGCCATTACCTTAGCGGCCTTGCTGGTGGCACCACTTAATAGCATGCCATTTCAGCATGAGCCTGCGAAATTGATGGGCCACACTCCACCTTGTGTTTGTGTGGTTAGGGTGAATGGCGGCTTACCAGGTGAAATGCAATTTTCGCCAGATAGCTGCACCTTAACCTTAGCAGTTGTGGGTATTTTGCCAGGCATGACAATTGAGTCGGTCATTGAGAATATTAACGTCGTAGTCACTGAAACCTTAGTGGGTCAAGGCGCTATTGATTTTGACGTATCACAAGTACCCGATTCTTTATTTGTGAATGGCACTGATCCTATTAGTGTCAACGAGGAACCGAACCTTTCATTGTCAAAAGCGTATCAAAAACTATTAGGTGAAACACCTCATATTAATCGTAAAAATGCCTTTAACGATACGATTCGTTTCAACGAAGCCGGTATCAATGCAGTGACTTTTGGTCCGGGTGAAGATGGGTGGGCGCCAGTCAATGAAGGTATTTCTGTTCCTAAGTCTGTGGCGGCTGCGAAAATTTATGCATTAACGATTATGAATATCCTCGGAGTTAATGATGAAAGCTAATGTCGACACAAAATTATTGAGTCGTGAGCCTCAGCTTCTTTTTAGAAGCCAAGCGGTTGCTATTTGGTTTAAATCGATTGATCTTAAAAGCCCAAAAAATACTTACTACCTGATTTCAACTGCTTCAGTTGTGTTTATGTTTGCCGTTTGGGTATTGGTCACAGTAACTGGTTGGGCAAATGAACTTTTTTTGCCGGGGCCAATAGCTATTTATGATGCGTTTGTGCGCGTACTTTTTGATGGCTATCAAGGGTCAACGTTAATCGAGCATGTGGGCACGAGCCTATATAGAATCCTCAGTGCGTTTACTTTGGCTTGTTTAGTGGGTATTCCTTTAGGTATTGCTATGGGAATGTCACGTAATGTCCATGCGGCTTTTAACCCCTTTATTGAATTCTATCGACCATTACCACCCTTAGGTTTGTACACTTTGTTAGTGATGTGGTTGGGTATTGGTGAATCCTCCAAGCTAGCCTTACTTTTTTTGGCGGGCTTACCCGGGATTATTATCGCCACGATTCAGGCGGTGAATGATATTAACCCCGTTTATTTTAGAGTCGCAAAATCTTTGGGCGCAAGCCCTATGATGTTAATAAAAGAAGTGTATTTACCTGCGGCAGGGCCAACAATTTTAACGGGAATGAGAATTTCTTTAGGTTTTGTATATACGGTGTTGGTCGCAGCAGAAATTGTCGCCGCAACCGCAGGCATTGGTTGGATGATTTGGGATGCCGCTAAGTTTTTATTAAGTGATATCGTCATTATGGGATTGATTGTACTCGGAATAACAGGTGTGTTGTTGGATCTGTGTATGAGAATGATAGGACGTATTTTAATGCCATGGACGGTTAGGAAATCTGCGCATTAATATTCATTAGTCGTTTTGCCAGAAGTAAGACAAGGAGCTTTTAGGAAATTAACACTAACATTATTTTTTATAATTCATACCATTGGAGAATTTTCATGAAGCAACATTTTAAAGTATTGACAGCGGGCTTATGTTTATCGTTAATGAGCAGCCTAGTTATTGCAGAAAAGCCAAAAAAAGTCACTGTGGGTTATTTGAACTTAGTCAACGCTCAGCTAGTGACCAAGTCATTAGGTCTTGTGCAAAAAGAAATGCCGGGCGTTGAAATTGAGTACATTAAAGTGGGTGGCGGTGGTGACATGTTGCGCGCGATCGCAGGTAATCAAGTGGATTTTGGTGGTTTAGGTAATCCACCTACGGCTATCGGTGTAACCCGTGGTTTACCGATTAAGGGCATTATGGTGCTGAATATGCTTGATTACGTTGAGGCGATGGCAGTAAGAACCTCGGCGAATATTAAATCATTCAAAGATTTAGAAGGTAAAACTATCGCAGCTCCATTTGGTTCAACCACGCATTATCTTTTGTTAAAAGCCTTAGCGGATGAAGGTATTGATCCAGCATCAATGAAAATTCTTGATTTACGTCCTAATGATATCGCTCTAGCGTGGTCTCGTGGTGATATTGATGCAGCTTGGTTTTGGGAACCCGCATTAGGTAAAGTGACAAATGATGACGGCAATATTTTTATGACTTCTGGTATTATGGCTTCTCGTGGTTATCCAACATGGGATGTGGGTGTAGTAATGAATGAATTCGCTGAAAAATATCCAGACTATGTGGAAAAATTTGTAAAAGCAGAATGTGCAGGTATTGATTATTGGTTGAATAACCCAAAAGAAACTGCAGCCATCATTGCGAAAGAGCTTGAATTAAGTATTGGGGATGCGACTCGTATGATGAAAGGTACGGAAATGGTTTCTTGTAAGACCCAGTTGACCGCCCAATATATGGGTACCTCTGAGAGTAAAGGCTTGTTTGCTGATACGTTAGAATCTACGGGTGCATTTTTATTCAAACAGCAACGTTTACCAAAGAGCTTATCTCGTAAAGAATTTGGTGATTTCTTGAAGCCTAGTTATTTAGAGGCGGTTGTTAAATAATTCCAGCATTTAAGCTGTAGTGTTTAAATTTCCTTGCCCGAATTAACACCGTTTTTTTCGGGCATTTTTTTGTCTAATATTAATCATTCTTGGATGCGTCTGATCATGAACGAACTTCATTCTATGCCTTTTGAAATAAAAATATTAACACGTGTTTATGCAGCGGGTACATTTACGCCTGTTGATATCGTGACCGAAGTCTATCGTCGTATTCAAGCAAAAAGTAGTAAAGGTGTTTGGGTAAATATGGTTGCTGAAGAGGAGGCTTTGAAAAAAGCAAGCCTGCTTGAAAAAAAATCGATTGTGGATTTTCCCTTATATGGTATTCCTTTTTCGGTTAAAGATAATATTCACGTTGAAGGTTTACCAACAACGGCGAGTTGCCCCGCGTTTACTCATTACCCAAAAGAAACCGCAACGGTAGTGAAAAAATTATTAGCGGCAGGTGCTATTCTAATTGGAAAAAACACCATGGATCAATTTGCAACAGGTCTAGTGGGTATTCGTAGTCCAGAGCATCCAGTGAATCCATTTAATAATGAATATATCCCGGGTGGGTCCAGTTCTGGTTCTGCAGTAGCAGTGTCTACAGGCATGGTCAGTTTTTCTTTAGGGAGTGATACGGGTGGTTCTGGTCGTGTGCCCGCAGCACTGAATAATATTGTGGGCCTCAAGCCTACTCCAGGAATTATTAGCTCCCATGGAATGGTTTACGCCAATCGTTCTTTTGATTGTGTTCCCATATTTGCATTGACTTGTACTGACGCCAAAACGGTATTTGATTGTTTGGTGGGTTATGACGAAAAAGATGCTTTCTCTATAGGGTATCAAGAGACGACTACAGCATATTTTGCGGATAAGGAAACTTTCAAAATAGGTATTCCTTGTAAACAACAGCTCCATTTTTTTGGTGACAAATTGGCAGAAGAGAGCTTCATATTATCTGTGGAAAAGATGAAGGCTTTAGGGGCGACTATTGTTGAAATTGATTTTTCATTATTTATTGAAGCAGGGAAGATGATTTTTGATGGTCCGTTCATAGCTGAGCGATATCATTCCCTAAAAGACTTTTTAATGAGTCATCCTCACGATGTGAATGCTGTGGTAGCCAGTATCGTTGAGAAAGCACAACGCTATTCCGCTACCGATTTATGTCAGGCCTATTATCGATTAAAAGTACTACAGCGAGATGCTGGTGAAGTCTTTGAGGCGATTGATGCAATGATGGTGCCTACCACAGGGACTATTTACAAAATTAAAGACGTTAAAGCAGACCCAGTTAAATTGAATGCCACGATGGGGTATTACACCTACTATGCCAACGTTTTAAAGTTATCTGTATTGGCTGTTCCAGCCACCATTCGCAGTGATGGATTACCTTTTGGTGTTTGTTTTGTGGCAGGGCCAAAGCAGGATGCCGCTATTATGGAGTTAGCACTGAAATGGGAACATTTGATTGATTTGCCTAAAGGTAGTTTTCAGTACAGTAATAAATAGTCTATTTATCGTCTTTGGTTTAGTTGAGAGTGTTTATTAGTGCTGGGATAAAAATAATTGTATACGTTATAGCGTGTATTTTACGAACTTACTAGCAGGTCACTTGAAAAGAATACACTCCGTTTCAGGCCATCTGAGGCATGGATGCCGAAGCTGAGCGTATAGGGACATATTCACAGCGCGCCTGAAATGGAGTGTATTCTTTTCAAGTGACCCGGTAGTATCTATCAAGTGATATAAAAATAAATGTCTGAACTTGTATTAATAAATTTATCCCTTTCAGTACGCTTTTGCGCCAAATAAGTTGATCGCTAAGAATGATGATCACTCACGGTGCATTCGGCCGAGTGGATTTTCTTTAGATTTCTGTAGACCCCTACATAAAAAAGTTAAAAACTCTCATTAAATTAATGGCTTGGCATCAACTTGTTTTTATATGGCAGATATTGGCACGTCTTATGCGTTTGTTTAAGTGGGGGTTATGTCATGTTAATACAAGTTAAGTTTGAATTCATTGATAACAATTATAGGGGAGCGTCATGAAAAATATTAAGTGCAACATGAAACTAATTAAGACCGTCTCACTTTCGCTGGTGTGTATGAGTCTTATTAATGCGGCTAATGCTAAAACGGTAAAAATCGCTATTGGTCATCAGAGTATGTGTACGGATACCTATACAGCTGGCATCGTGGTTAAAGAACTGAAATTATTAGAAAAGCATCTGCCCACCGAAGGCAAATACAAAGATATCGATTTTAAGGTGAGCTGGAGTGATTACAGTTCAGGTGGCCCAATCACTAACCAGATGATGGCTAATAAACTTAATTTTGGCGTAATGGGTGATTACCCCTTAATTGTTAATGGCGCAAAATTTCAAGCAACCGATTCACTAAGAACAAAATACATCGCGGGTACAGGTTACAACCTGAAAGGTAGCGGTAATGCGATTGTGGTGCCGGTTGATTCGGACATCTACAGCATTGATCAGCTCAAGGGTAAGGATGTATCCGTGCCAGTGGGCAGTGCTGCATGGGGAATGTTACTGAAAGCCATGCAAGACAATAATATTGCCAGTAATGAATACGGTTTAAAGAATCAAAGCCCAGCAGTAGGCGCAGCGAATATTGCCGCAGGTAAAATTGATGCGCATGCGGATTTTTGTCCTTGGTCAGAGTTGATGGAATTCCGTGCTACTGGTCGTAAGATTTATGATGGCAGCGAAACGGGCGTTCCATACTTACACGGTGTGGTGGTTAGAGAAGATTTTGTTGATGAGTATCCCGAAGTCGCCGTCGCTTTTGTTAAAGCTATTTATGAAGCAGGGGAGTGGATTCGTGCCGATCCTATTGCGGCGGTCGACATGATGGAAAAATGGACAGGAGTAGAAAAAGAAGTCTTGTATATCTATTTCTCTAAAGGTGGTCATTTGACTCTTGATCCTACCATTAAGCCTGAATGGGTTGATGCTTTAAAGTTGAATCATGGTGTATTGGTTAAAGAAAAAGCTATACCGTCGCTAGATTTTAAAGAGTGGATTACTGAAGATTACTTAGTGACTGCTTACAAAGAAATGGGTAAAGACTATAAGGCTGAAAAATCTGAAATGGTTGATCCTGCTGTAGCGAATAGCGCGTTGCCGATGGAAATATGGCATTCACGTGACGGTATTTCTAGCTATGCCTCACTCGGTAAATTCTTAGCAGCCGTTAATGAGTTCAGGTCTACAGGTGCAAAGCTCAACGCCACTTATGTTTACGATAAGGAAACGGGCTTAAAACTCTTTGGGAAAACAGCATTCTTCGTGAAAACGACTAATGGTTTCGATGCGTTTTTACGTAAGCCAGATGCCGATGCTTTTGCCACCAGCATGTCGGGTAAAGTAATGGACCTAGAAGATGCGTTAAAAGTAACGCAAGGTTAATGGTAAGCGGCTAATGTGCCTTTAAGTGATCTAATGCTTGCCTTTATGGGCAAGCATTATTGATAAATTGAGTGACATAAATGCATTCATCGGTATAAAAATGAGTAACAATATTAACAAAACCATCGATAAAATATCGATATCGGGTGACTTTATGAGTACAGGCTGTGCAGAAAAAAAGTTTGATGAGCAAGCCAATACCTTATCTAATAAAACTAAGGTTGATAAAAATTTATTGTTTGAGTCTACAGCAAAAGATGTTGCCGTTGCGGATGTGCTGAAAAGACCTAAACAACCGGATTCGTCGATAAACACTATGAAAACCGATGTATCAATAACAGATAAAAAAATGATAGATTTAAACCCATTACTCAAGTTAGTCACAATACTGAAAAAAACTAAAATGATCTTAGTAGGTGCCTCTTCAATACTTATGGGGCTGCTTTTTTGGTATTTCGCCACAGAATATAACTTTAACTATTTTATTAATTTCGAAAATGTACCCAGCCCATTGAAGGTGGGGGTTGCTTTTGTTGCTCAGCTAAGTGATAGCGAATTTTACATTCATATTTTAGTGAGTTTACGCCGTATTTTAATTGCCTATACCCTTGCCGTAGTGTTGGGTATTGGTATCGGTTTGATTATAGGTCGTTCTAAAACTACACGTGCTGCGGTAATGCCATATATCGAGATAGTGCGTCCTATTCCTGCTGTTGCATGGATACCACTTGCGATTTTAATGTGGCCAACTGAAGAGTCATCGATTGTTTACATTACCTTTCTAGGTGCACTTTTCCCCATTATTCTAAATACCGTGCATGGCGTAGAGCAAACGCCTGAGGTGCTAGTGCGTGCGGCTTTATCTCTTGGGGCTAAGCGTATGCAGATTTTTCGTCATGTTGTTTTCCCTGCGGCTTTACCCAGTATTGGCGCAGGCTTGGCAATAGGTATGGGGGTCAGTTGGTTTTCTTTATTGGCTGGTGAGATCATATCCGGCCAATATGGTATCGGATACTTTACATGGAATGCGTATTCCTTAATTAATTATCCGGACATTGTAGTCGGTATGTTAGTGATAGGTGGCCTTGGCTCATTATCCACTTACCTAGTGCGTACCTTGATGGACTCGGCACTAGGCTGGAACAAAGTAGCACGTTGAATATGATGATTCGCTTACGTAATATAGTGCACATTATTACTTGCCAAAAGCAACGGTGGATGTGTTGGGTGTTGGTGATTTGTTTTTTGTATTATTTGTTACTGTTGATAGCCTTGATCGTAAAGTTTCAAACGCTGCCTAACTATATTAATGTCTATAATTGGTTTAAAAGTGTAGGCGTGGTGGTTACATCTACTCCGTCTTGGCGTGATATCATTAATATTATTAGCGAAGAGTGGTGGTTGGAAATTGGTTTTATGAATTACGATTTTGGTATTGGCATCTCCGAATGGAGCTTGTTTCTTGCGCCAGTAAAGATAGGCAAGGTATTGTTGTTTTCAGCGTTAATGGTTACATATTTTTTTGTGTTGCAGTCTGCGTCTAAGCAATGTGAACGATCTCATCGGAGATCATCGAAATTGTTTTCTGGGCTCGGTGGTGCGGCATTTGCATTTACGTCAATCACCATGTCTTGGGTAGTGTGTTGTGCGACGCCCACTTGGGTGGTCGGCTTGGCTATTTTGGGATTGGGTGTGTCAACGTCACTATGGTTAGAACCGATTGGTTTATGGCTTAATATGTTGAGTTTTTTATTGATGATGGTGGCGCTAATGTTAGCGACAGAAAAGCACACCTTAATCAAATATAGAGTAGATTAACGTCTGCTTACATCCAGCTTCATAGTCGAAGTTTTGGTGAGATGTTGATGAAGTAAAACAATGGATAACCAGAGAGAGTAAATTCATTATGACGGCGCAACTAAAAACAATAGACGATGCTCAATATAAAAGTCAGTCAGTAGATAAGGGGCATATTCAGATCGACGCGGTGACCATTTCATTTGGTTCAGGTGCGGATAAAAATACAGCAGTACAGTCGACGACTTTAGACATTCTTCCAGGAGAATTTGTTTGTATTCTTGGCCCTTCAGGTTGCGGTAAGTCGACGTTATTAAATAGCGTGGCAGGTTATATCAAGCCGACCTCAGGCCATGTGCTATTAGATGGGAAAGAAATCACAGGGCCTGCGCCTGATCGCGGCATGGTTTTTCAGCAATATTCACTATTTCCTTGGAAAACGGTTCATCAAAACATAGCCTTTGGCCCCCAAATTGGAGGGCATAGCCCACAGGAGTGTGACTCCATAGCCAATACTTTTTTGGATATGATTGGCTTGAGTAATATGGCGAAAAAATATCCGAGTGAGTTGTCGGGTGGTATGCAGCAACGTGTGGGCATTGCCCGAGCGTTGGCGAATTATCCCAGCGTGTTGCTAATGGACGAACCCTTCGGCGCTTTGGATGCACAGACTCGAATTATTATGCAAGAAAGCCTATTGAATATTTGGTCTGAATTTGGCATTACCGTTTTGTTTGTCACCCACGATGTTGATGAAGCTATTTTTTTGGCAGATAGAATTTTAATCATGAGTGCCAACCCTGGCTCTATCATTGCTGATTTATCTGTAGATTTACCTAGGCCGCGATCGTCAGAATTAGGCACTACAGAAAAATTTATTGATTTGAAGCGGGATTGCTTATCATATATACGGAAAGAAAGTTTAAAAGCATTCGGAATTGCTGGAGATCATTGATAATGATATCAGGGGCCAAGTGTTTTTTCATCACCATAGGTTTTAAGCTAATTCTCGGGCTATTTGTTCAGTCGGCGATGGCGCAGCCGAGCACCTTGAAGGTGTTAAAAAAGCCAAATATTATCAATGACTTTGAATT
>JBLHJR010000037.1:0-27033 GCA_047619205.1 Candidatus Endobugula sp.
CTTTTATTCTAAAAACCCTGAGTAGAGATACTCAGGGTTTTTTTATGCGTGAATAAAAGTAAAATAACAGGATTGTACTTGTCAGAGATGACTTACAGTAAATTCAGCATATACCTTTCGATTGTTCGGCCTTATTTGGTGCTCTTTTAGCCTCAAAATAAGGCATTCTTCATGCCCCACTTTTAGAATAATAGTTTATTTTTAGCTAACTAACTGATAAATATACTTTTATTCATGTTTTTTGATATTGGCATTTTTTTTGCTCTATAGCTATTGTATACAATAATGCATACATTAATAGTAGAGGGTATAACAATGAAAAAAAGGCGTAATCTAAGAAGGTTGGCTGTCATTGCGGCGATGGCGCTATTTTCTATCAGTGTTTCTGCAGCAGATAAACGAAAAACATCGCTTGTTGTCGTTACGGCAACAGGTCCTAATAGTATGGATATTCAGCGCTCAGGAACGAATCGTCCGAGTTATCAAGTGGCTGTTAACATGTACGACAGGCTAGTTAGTTTTGGTATCAAAGGCACTGGCGATAAATTAAAATATGATTCAGCAACTATTAAGCCAGAATTAGCTACACACTGGGAATTGGTTGACGATGGTTTAGCATATATTTTTCATATTCGAACAGATGCAACGTTTTGGGATGGTTCACCAGTAACTGCTGCCGATGTGAAATGGTCATTCGATCGCGCTATTTCTTTGGGTGGTTTCCCAGCAGTGCAAATGAAAGCTGGCGGTATGATTAAAACGGAACAATTTGAAGTGATTGATGACAAAACTTTTAAATTAATCATGTTAAAAAAGAGTAAGTTAACACTCCCTGATCTTGCGGTACCAGTTCCAATTGTTATTAACAGTAAGCTGGCAAAAAAGAATGCCACTGAAAAAGATCCTTGGGCGACAGAATACTTACATAAAACCCCAGCGGGTGGTGGCGCTTACATGCTAGAGAACTGGACGCCAGGGCAGCAATTAGTTTACCAGCGTTTTGATGATTGGAAGAATGGGCCTTTACCACAAATGGAGCGTGTCATTGTTCGCGAAGTCCCAAGTGCAGCTACACGTCGTGCATTGATTGAACGAGGTGATGCTGATGTATCACTAGATTTACCCAATAAAGATGCTAAGGAATTAGAAGCGATAGGCAAGTTAACGGTTGTCGGTACCTCTATTGATAATACGTTAAATGCAATAGGCTTAAACCTTAAATTTGAACCCTTCCAGAACGTCAAAGTTCGCCAAGCGATTGCTTATGCTATTCCCTATCAGAAAATTTTTGATGCAGCAGCGTACGGTCGTGGTAAACCAATGTGGGGCGCTAAAGCCGGTGACGTTTCAGCAACATGGCCACAAGCCTTTCCTTATGGTACCAACTTAGAAAAAGCCAAAGCCTTACTTAAAGAATCGGGTTATGCGGATGGATTCAGTCTGCCTATTTCGATAAATTTAGCCTTTTCCCAATGGACAGAGCCAACAGCAATTTTAATACAAGAAAGTTTAGACAAGATTGGCGTTAAGACAACCATTAATAAAATTCCTGGCGCTAGCTGGAGAACAAAAGCTTTGGTTGAAAAAGGTTTAGAGTTACATTTAAAAAACTTTGGTGGCTGGTTAAATTATCCTGATTACTATTTCTTTTGGGCATATATCGAGGGGCATTTATTTAACTCTATGAATTATGATAGCCCTGTCGTGAAAGCATTGGTCGATTCTACATTGCATATGGCAACGGATAATCCTCAGTATGAAATTAACGTGAAGAAATTAATTAGCACTGCCATAAATGACGTGCCATTAATTCCACTTTGGCAGCCTACTCTAGAAGTAGCAATGCAGCCCGGTGTTAGTGGTTATGTTAATTGGTTTCATAGGCAGTTAGATATTCGTTCATTCACTAAAAAGTAATATTAATGAAAAGTAAAATGTTACTTATAGGCCAACGTTTGTTGTTGGCACTTCCAGTTTTGCTCGGCGTGGTAATTATTTCTTTTCTACTCACGCGAGCATTGCCGGGTGACCCTGCGGTCTATTTTGCGGGTGCGATGGCGGATGAAGAATCGATTCAGTTTACTCGCGAAAAGCTGGGCTTAGATAAAAGTTTACTAGTGCAATTTTTTGCATATAGTGGACGATTGGTGCAAGGAGATTTTGGTTATTCATTAACTACGGGGCAAACAGTACTGTTTGAGTTGGGCAGCCGTTTACCAGCCTCCTTAGAACTGACTTTGTTGGGACTTAGTTTATCGCTAATTATCGCTATCCCATTAGGTATTTTGGCAGCGATGAAGCCAAACTCATGGGTTGATCATGTGTGTCGTTTACTAGTAACCGCTGGTGTGTCCATGCCGATTTTTTTTACCGGTTTATTTTTAGTGTATATTTTTTACTATTTATTAGATGTGGCTCCATCGCCCATTGGGCGTTTGGACTTTTTATATTTACCTCCTCCACATGTCACGGGTTTTTTCTTGATTGACTCGCTTCTTGTGGGTGATTGGGAATTGTTTGGTGTCAGTCTCCACCAAATTATGCTGCCCTCAATCACGCTAGCCATTTTTGCATTAGCACCGATTGCACGCATAACTCGCGGCGCGATGCTGGTGTCTTTAGGTAGCGAATATGTAAAAGCGGCCACCGCTAACGGCCTGCCAAAAAATATAGTGGTTATAAAATATGCCTTTAGAAATGCGTTGTTACCATTGTTAACCACTTTAGGAATGGTGTTTTCTTTTTTGTTGGGAGCTAACGTCTTAGTAGAAAAAGTCTTTGCATGGCCCGGTATTGGTTCCTTTGCTATAGAAGCATTAGTGGCCTCAGATTATGCGGCTGTACAGGGGTTTGTACTGACCATGGCCTTTCTGTTCATTTTCATTAATTTATTAATCGATTTAGTGCATACGCTCATTGATCCGCGTGTAGGCAGTCATTAATCCGAAGTTACCTTTTTTAGGATTGTTATGAAACGTTGGTTGCAACACATACTTTATATATTTTCAGAAAATCCAGTGTCAATTTTTGCAGTGGGTCTTTTCTTTCTTTATTTATTAATGGCATTAATAGGTCCATGGATTGTCCCCTACGATCCTTATGTAACTGATACCACGATAGCGTTGCAGCCACCTTCGATTGATCATTGGTTTGGTACCGACCATCTCGGTAGAGATGTGTTAAGTCGAGTGGTTGTTGCCACTCGTATAGATATGGGGATTGCTTTTAGTGCCGTTGCCTTGAGCGCTATAATCGGTTGCCTTTTTGGTGGCTTGTCGGGATATTTTGGTGGCTGGATTGATCAGTTAGTCGGTCGTTTTACTGATATTATTATGGCCTTTCCGTTGTTTGTTTTGGCTATGGGACTAGTGGCGGCAATGGGTAATACCGTTGACAATATTATCTATGCGACGGCATTAATTAATATTCCTTTTTATATTCGTGTGTCTCGCTCTGAGGTCAGTATTCGTCGTCACTTACCTTATGTGCATGCGGCATTACAAAGCGGTAATAGCCATTTAAGAACCTTAGCTTGCCATATTTTTCCTAATGTTTTACCTCCATTAATGGTGCAGTTATCATTGAATTCAGGTTGGGCGATATTAAATGCTGCAGGCTTATCGTTTATTGGTTTAGGGGTAAAACCGCCAGCAGCGGAATGGGGAATTATGGTCGCCGAAGGCGCTAACTATATGATTTCAGGGGAATGGTGGTTAGTCTTATTCCCTGGGTTAGTGCTCATGTTTGCGGTGTTTTGTTTTAACTTGTTGGGTGATAGTCTGCGCGATATTGTTGATCCATTAAAAAGAACTTAATTAGGATATTACTATGCAACCACAGGCTTTTTTGAATATTCATAAACTGAATGTTGAATTTAAAACCCGTAACGGTGTTGTTCATGTACTCAAAGATGTTTCCATGCAGCTTGAGAAAGGACATATTATGGGTGTGGTAGGTGAAAGTGGTAGTGGTAAATCTGTAACCGCCTATAGTATTCTAAATTTAAATGGGGACTCAAGTAAGGTCACCGCAGGAAGTATTGTATTTGATGGACTTAAATTGCATAAGCCTAGTGCGAGTCTGCTTGCTGATATCCGCGGCCGAGAAATCTCCATGATATTTCAAAATCCCATGTCTACCTTAAATCCTATCCGTACGGTACGTAAACATTTACAGGATATTTTATTAGCGCATGCACAAACTACACGCACACATGCTGGGACGCGGGCATTAGAGCTATTAAAAAAAGTAAAGATTCGTGACCCAGAACGTGTACTTGATTGTTATCCCTTTGAGTTGAGTGGGGGGATGTGCCAAAGAGTTGTGATCGCCTTAGCGTTAGCCTGCTCACCAAGATTATTGATTGCCGATGAGCCAACAACGGGTTTGGATGTCACTACACAAAAAGTAATTATGGATCTTATTCGTGATTTGGCTAAAGATAATAATTTAGCAGTAATGCTGATTACCCATGATTTAGGTATGGCAGCAGAGTATTGCCAAAAAATCGCGGTGATGGAAAAGGGCAGAGTGATAGAGTCAAATACAGTTGATAATATATTTAATCATGCTCAGCAAGCCTATACGCAAAAGTTGATTGCCGCTACGCCAACGATGATTAGTGAGTTAAGTGACTTAAGTACAGAGCCGTTTATTATCGACAATATGCGACAAATGACAGAAGATGTAATGCTCGATGTTAAAGACTTGAAACGCTCCTATATGGTTAAGAGCGGTATAGGTAAAGAGGCTGTGTTTGAAGCCGTTAAGGGCATTAGCTTTACCATTAAAAAAGGCGAGTGTTTGGGTTTGGTTGGTGAGTCTGGTTGTGGAAAATCAACCACATCGCGAATGCTAGCAAAACTAGACGACGTGACTAGTGGCAATATTCTTTTCGATGGTGAAGACATTGCTGATATTAAAGCGAATGATTTTATTCGCTCACCGTTAAGAAAAGATATTCAAATGGTATTCCAAGACCCTAGTGGCAGTCTGAATCCAAGACATACAGTGTTTGATTGTATTGCGGAACCCTTAAGGCATCTTGAAGGAGAAAAATCAGGCGTTGAGCTTGAGCGCAGAGTGACAACACTTTGTGAACAGGTGGGTTTGGATATCGCGCTACTCTATCGTTTGCCACATCAATTAAGTGGTGGACAAAAAGCCAGAGTGGGTATTGCGCGTGCTATCTCGGTTAAGCCAAGGTTAGTCATTCTTGATGAGCCGACTTCGGCTTTAGATGTTTCTGTACAGGCAATTGTATTACAATTATTAGAGCAGCTGCGTCACGAATTAGGCTTAAGCTATTTATTTGTGAGTCATGATTTAAATGTAGTGAGGTTGTTTTGTCAGCGTGTTTTGGTGATGTGTGCCGGTGAAGTCGTTGAACAGGGTCATGTAAATACGGTGTTTAACCACCCTCAGCATGAATACACACAAACACTATTAGATGCTATACCGAACTTAAATGACAAACTAGTAGAATAACAGTATCCCAGCACGCTTAAGTGATGCCATAAAGAATAGAGAGAATTGATTTGAGTCAGGTAGAAAAAAAACACAACAGTTCTGAAGCAGTCTATCAAAAATTACGTAAAATGATTGATCATTTAGAATTATTTCCCGGATCTAGAATTACAGAAACCGAAATGGCTAAGCAGCTGTCGGTGAGCCGCACACCGATTAGGGAAGCATTTCAACGTTTACAGCATGAAGGCCAACTCGATGTTATTCCTAGGCAAGGATGTTTTGTGCGTAATATTAATATCGATATCATTAATCAGTTTTACGATACGCGCATTATTTTAGAAAATAGGGCGGTAGAGTTGGCCTGCGATTTTATGCCAGTGGGCTTGTTAAATGAAATGCTTAACGAATGGTCGCCAGATAACCTAAGCGACAATTATAGCCAACATATTAAAACTATTCGTCATCAAGAAGAAAGTTTTCACATTAATATTGCCAAAGGTTCTGGCAATGCAGTGCTAGCGCGTTACCTCGAAGATGTGAACAGTAATATTCGCGTTGTGCGCTGGTTAGGCTTCCCCGATATACAGGCTATCGCCGATACTTATACAGAGCATTATGAGCTGTGCCAGATTATTCAATCGGGCAGTAAGCGATCGGCAAAAACAGCGATGAAAAAACACATTCAGAAAAGTCAGCAATTGTCTAAAAAAGTGACCTTGCAGCAACTGGAAGAAAAACGTACAGAATATGTAAATCAACAATATTCCGCTTAAAAAGGTAGTGTCATGAGCAAAAAAAATACTGCTTTACCGAATATGAGTATTTCAGCACTACACGATGCCTATCGACAACAAACCCTAACGCCAGAAGCCTTAATTGACGACATTCTATTGCGCTGTGAGGATTACGCGAGTGATAACCTATGGATACAGTTACTTAGTAAACAGCAGTTAATGGCATATGCCGATACCTTGACCAATAAGCCCATAGACGATCACCCCTTGTGGGGAATTCCGTTTGCCATTAAAGATAATATCGATCTTGCGGGAGTACCCACTACAGCAGGCTGCCCAGATTACGCCTATACGCCTGAGCAAAACGCTTTTGTGGTAGAGCAACTCATTAATGCGGGAGCAATTCCCATAGGTAAAACTAATCTAGATCAGTTTGCTACGGGTTTGGTCGGCACACGCTCACCTTATGGTGCCGTTGCTAATGCCATCGACCCCGAATATATATCAGGTGGGTCTAGTTCTGGTTCTGCGGTAGCGGTGGCCCTAGCTTTGGTGAGCTTTTCATTAGGAACCGATACGGCAGGCTCTGGTCGTGTTCCTGCGGCGTTTAATAATATTATTGGCACCAAGCCCAGCCTGGGTTTATTAAGCTGCAGTGGCGTAGTCCCCGCCTGTGCCTCGCTAGATTGCGTTACCTTTTTTACCGTCACACAAGCTGATGCCAATTGTTTGTTAGATGTGGCTGCCGTTTACGATGAAAATTATATCTACTCGCGTAAGCCAAGCTTAAGCAATAAAATGTTGGCGGATTCGTTTCGTATCGGTGTTCCCAAAGATGAGCAGTTAGAGTTTTTTGGACATCCAGAATATTTACAGTTATTCAAGCAAGCTTGCGAACAGTTAAAGCAAGCAGGAGCAGAATTAATTACGATTGATACTGCGCCATTGATAGATGCTGCGAAACTATTATATCAAGGCCCCTGGGTGGCCGAGCGTTACCATGCGGTAGGGGAATTTATTGATGGTAATGTCAGTAAAGCGGATACCACCGTAGCGAGTATTATTCAAAGCGGTAAAACGCCCTCCGCCGTTGATACATTTGCAGGATTGTATCAACTAAGCCGGTGTAAAACTCAAGCCGATAAAGTGTTAGCCTCTGTTGATGCGATAGTCATGCCGACTACCAGCAACCACTACACTATTGAAGAAGTGAATAATAGCCCTATTGAACTTAACAGCCGCTTAGGGTATTACACCAACTTTATGAATTTGTTAGATTACAGCGCCTTGGCCATTCCTGCAGGTTTTACCACGCAGCATTTACCTTTTGGCATTACGCTATTTGCCGATGCTCTAGAAGATAAGCTATTGCAAACGATTAGCGAGCGTTATTTACGCGTAAAAAGTTGGGGAATGGGTGCCACTGGTTTATCAATGCCAGAGATAATTACATCGAGTCGTGGAGACGGTTATATCAATGTTGCCGTCTGTGGCGCACACCTCAGTGGTATGCCACTGAACCCACAGTTAAGCGATCGGCACGCCATCCTAGTGGATTCCACTACCACAGCTCCACATTACCAATTTTACGCCTTAGCGGGAGGGCCGCCATTCCGTCCGGGTCTTAAACGTATTAACCACGGCGAGCAAGGGGACGCTATTTTTGTCGAAGTATGGGCAGTACCTGAAGCGTACTTCGGCACCTTTGTCGCCGGTATTCCTGCACCATTAGGTATCGGTAAAGTAGAGCTCGCTAATGGCGATTGGGTCACAGGGTTTATTTGTGAAGCTTATGGATTAGTTGATGCTAAGGATATTACGCATTTTAAGGATTGGCGAGAGTATATTAAATCTTTGTGATTACCGCCTCTATAAATGTCGATAACGCAGCATGAAGATTGTTCAAAATAATGTCGCTATCCTTTTAACATTACAATAATTCCACCTTATCTCGATTGCCTAAACCAAACACCGCCACCAAAGAAAACTGAATAAACCCAGCGCTGGTGGTTAGATAATCTTTCACCCAGTACTTCACATTGCCAATAGACTCCACAGCGCTTGCATTAATCATGCTAAAGCTACAAGAGGTGACCTCGGGGGATTCTTTTTGTTTGCTATCGTCGGTAACAACGACAGAGAGAGTGGATGAGTTACTGCACCATTCAACTAAAAAATACAGCGAATCATCATTGATATTATTGGGCAACAGAGTGATCGCTTTTTCTATACAAGCGCCTATGCCATGCTGGATGTTTGTGGTATCGCTACTGTTGGCTTGGTGAAGCTGTTGTGAAGTTTTGGTACTCTTGGTGCTTGTGGTGATAATCCAATCTAGAGGCATGAGTTTTCTCAGTTAGGTGGGGTGGATGAGACTACTATTTGTTTCCCCAAATCGTAGATACTGCGCGTTCATTCCCTAGTGAGCCGACAATAATACAAACAAAAGCGACAGCTGAAAAAACCAGTGCAGGCACAAAGTAACCGTAAGCAGCATGCTGCACAATATAAGTGATCGCTGCTGCTGCGATTCCAGCGAACATGAACCCCATGATGATTAAGATTTTTCGATTCATGGTTTTGTACACGTAAGCCTGATCACCGCGTTCAAAAATATTCAGTAGCGGGCTGAAAATAGTTCTTAGTAATACTTTCATAATTCATCTCAGTGAAGAGTGTCTATGCATAGAGATAAGGCTTAGGTTTTTGTGGCGCCTCATCATTATTTTAGTCACCTTTCTTAATTTCTAGGTCTCTGTTTATTGGGCGTTTACTATTTTTCTAATAGAAGCTAGCTTCACACAATTAGTAAAAATACTCATTGCTTGATCCACTTCTTCCAAGCTAGGTACCGAAGGTGCAATACGAATATTATTGTCGTCAGGATCATTACCATAAGGGAAGGTAGCGCCTGCAGGCGTGAGTTTTACACCGGCATCGGCGGCTAATTTAACAATGCTCTTGGCTAAACCGCTGTGGGCATTAAATGAAATGAAATAACCACCATCCACACTACCCCATTCACCTAGATCATTATCGCCAAAGGCATTTTGTAAGTGTTCGAGTACGCAATCAAAGCGTGGTTTAAGTAGCGCCGCATGTTTTTGCATATGTCGAAGCAATGCGTCGTAATCTGGAAATAAACGACAATGGCGTAATTGATTCACCTTGTCAGGTCCGATAGACATAACGGCTAGCACTTCTCTAAATGCATCGAGATTAACTTTGGATGCGGCAATAAAAGCAATGCCTGAACCGGCGTGGCTTATTTTAGATGTTGATGCAAACTGGATAACCGAGTCTTCGGTACCGTGACTACGGCAATAACCCATAATGTTAGCTAATACTGTAACATCGTTAAAATCATGTAGCGCATAGGCATTATCCCAAAACACATAAAAGTTATCGCTGGCAATCGTGCTTAGCCGGGCAATGCGTTCAACGGTATCATCACTATAGGTCGTGCCTGTAGGGTTAGAATACTTCGGTACGCACCACATGCCTTTAATGCTGCTATCAGCTTTTAATAGCGCTTCAACAGCATCCATATCTGGCCCTGTCGCTGTCATCGGCACGGTGATCATTTCGATGCCTAGTTTTTCGCAAATACTATAATGACGATCGTAGCCGGGGACGGGGCAAATGAATTTTACCGGTGATGCAGAATCTTTCCATGGGACTTTTGAGTGAAGGCCAAAATCGCGAGCAATAAACATGGCGTAAAACATTAAGGTTAGGCTGCTGTTACCTTGAGCGGATACTTCGTCTAAGTGTACACCTAAAATATCCGCGCCTAATTGGCGGGCTTCTTTAATGCCGTCTAAGCCGCCATAGTTGCGTGTATCCGTACCATTGGCGCTGAGGTAGTTGTTCTCAAGGCTACCATCTAAAGCATCGGACAAGTCTAATTGTCCGCTTGAAGGTTTGCCTCGGGTAAGGTCTAAAGACATCGCTTGTTGACAGTAATTGCCGTGTTCGTTGGTAAGTTCAGCTTCCCATTGACGAAGCTCTTCGATTGAAGCGTGTTGCAGATTCAAGATTAATCCTCGGTGATGTGCAAAAAAGAGAAAAGACGGTGCTAAATAGGTAGTCGATATTATAGAGCTTTTCTTGATCAAAAATAACTCTTTTTTACGTTTTACGCCTACTCTAAAAGTGTTGGAAGAAAACAGGAGAGATAAACGAAAGCGTTTATTGTAAACTATCATGGCGGCAGCCAAGGATATTATAAGCTTAAGTTTGCTATGTTTCATGCAATTGTCATATAGCGTAGTTAGTTTATTGCAATGCTGGAAGTTAGCCAGTAATAGAGACCTATTTCATTCAATATTGAGACGAAATTATGCAACGACGTACCAAAATAGTAGCCACTTTAGGCCCCGCTACAGATAAAGCGAATATTCTTGAAGAATTAATTATTGCGGGCGTTAATGTAGTACGAATGAATTTTTCTCACGGGGCTGCTGAAGATCATAAGCAACGAGCAGTGCTGGTACGTGAATTAGCCAAAAAACATCAACGGCAAGTCGCCATATTAGGTGATTTACAAGGGCCTAAAATTCGTATTGCCCGATTTGCAGATGGTCCGATTGAGTTAGCGGTGGGCGATAAATTTACCCTTGATGCTGGTATAGGCAAAGATGACGGTAATCAGCAAGTGGTAGGCATTGATTATAAGCAGCTGCCCAATGATTGTTCGGTAGGGGATTTCTTATTATTAGATGATGGGCGAATGGTATTGCTAATTGAATCTATCGTCGATAATAAGATATGTTGCCGCGCCGAAGTGGCCGGAATATTGTCGAATAATAAGGGTATTAATTTACAAGGTGGTGGTCTGTCCGCGCCCGCATTGACCGATAAAGATTTACAGGATATTCATCTCGCGGCTGAGATTGATGTCGATTATCTTGCTGTGTCTTTCCCGCGTACAGCAGATGATATCATCCAAGCCCGTCGTTTGTTGGCAGATGCGGGCGGTAACGCCGGTATTGTAGCGAAGATTGAGCGTGCCGAAGTGGTTGCCAGCGATGAAAGCCTAGATGCAGTGATTCGAGCTTCTGATGCCGTCATGGTCGCTCGTGGCGACCTAGGCGTTGAAATTGGTGATGCACAATTGGTGGTAGTACAGAAGAGAATTATCTCGCGCGCACGCATGTTGAATAAATGTGTGATTACCGCTACGCAAATGATGGAGTCAATGATCAACAGTCCTTTGCCCACCAGAGCGGAAGTATTTGATGTGGCTAATGCGGTGATCGACGGCACCGATGCGGTGATGCTATCGGGTGAAACTGCAGCGGGTAACTTCCCTGTCGAAACAGTAAAGGCGATGGCTCGTGCCATTGGCGGTGCAGAAATCGATCCTAGTGTGCGTCATTCTACCCATCGTATTGATAAACAGTTTCATGCGATTGATGAATCCATTGGACTGGCAGCGATGTATACCGCGAATCATTTAGATGGCGTGAAAGCCATTATTGCATTTACTGAAACGGGTTCAACGACTTTATTGATGTCGCGGATTAATTCCTACCTACCTATTTATGCATTTTCTAGAATTCCTAAAACACAGGCGCGAGTGTCATTATTTCTTGGCGTTGAGTCTATTGCTTTTGATAGTCATGATGACACGTCACACGCGACTAATTTACGTGCCATTGATGAGCTTAAGGAGCGAGGGGTAGTTGAGGATGGTGATTTAGTGATTATTACTAAAGGCGATCACGACAACCTACAAGGAGGCACTAACGGCTTGAAAATTTTACGTGTCGGCGAGTCATAAAAAAGCGTGAATAAAGAAGGATAATATGGGTATAGTAGTGAGCGTTTTTATGTTGTTAGGTTTGTTAATGGTGTCGCCATTAACGTGGCTAAGTCTTGGTCCTAAACGACAAGATCATCGCCTAGCTAACTTTATTGGTGTGGGTTTATTGTTGGCGGGGTTATGGAATTTTTGCTGGCATGGGCTAAGGTTTTTGAATGAATTTTGGGGCTTGGCTGCTCTAGTGTCGGGACTATTTATGCTAATGGTTGCGGTTATTATTCTGCACCGCTTCGCCAACAGTGCATTCGCTAATCATCCTATAGTGAATTCAGTGTATAAACTAATAAGCCCACTAGCCTTTATTTGGGTCATGGGCTTATTGTTTAGCTTTGCATTGTATGCGGTGACGTTAATTCGCCTAAACTTGGGTTTACCGATTATTTTTTAAACGCGTTGTGTGGAGCCATAGTATCTGCCTAGAAAAGGCGGTTAATCTAATAGCTCCTCGATGCCTGATTCTACTTCTTTTAGCTCATCTAGTTGGTCTAGCACTGTTGCCATGTTTATCCCTAATGCTTTCGCGTGTGTTAATGGGAAGTTAGCCATAAAGACTTCATTATCTCCCTCTCTATTATTGAAAATATATTGTGCGATATAAATAATACCCGCTAAAGGTTGATATTCATCCTCACTGACTTGCGGTTGCATTTGATGGCGTATGCCTTCAATAATTGCTTCTGGAAAATTCCAACGATTAGCGAGCTCGGCACCGGCTTGGGTAAAGTTAAAGCCTAGATGGCTATCTTCCATGGTGACTCTATCGGCTCCTTTTTCCACTATGCGGTCAATTTTTTGCGCTTCTTCATTTACTAGAATATGCGTGAGTAGGCCACCAATATCATGGATCATGCCGCAAGTGAAAGCCACTTCTACGTTGATGTTAGGAGTGTATTTAGCGACCCACTTACTAATGGAGGCTAGGGCAAAACTTTTAATCCAGAAGGCTTTAATATTAAAGCCTTCTGGAGCGGGGAAAGCACTGGTTAACCCCGATGCGAGTACCATTGTGCGCAATGCATTGAAGCCTAAGAGAACAGCGGCATCATTGACTGAACCTATTTTACGGTGCCCACCGTACTGGGATGAATTGGCCATGCGTAGCACTTTTACCGTCATAGATTGATCTTTACTTAATTTTTGAGCGATTTCATCGCTATTGATACCGTCATCCCCAAAACTCTGTATGAGTTCTTGTACAACTTTGGGGATATTAGGCATATGTTGAGCATTAGAAATTAGATGGTGTAGATCCACAGAGATATCCTCGACTACGTAGTGCTGGATGTTCTTTTTAGAATAGTTAAGATTATCGTTGTTGCTAGTGTTTTTGTGCGTAATTTTGCACCTAAATGTAAAACTATGAATATAGAGGAATTATGGCGTCACAAATAAGTTGTTGGGTTGCATAAGTCATTAATCCTAGAAACCGCAGTTGGATCACGAAAGTATGCACAAGTTATTGATGCACCTAGCAAATGTTACATTCGGCTCACTACCAATAAGGTAGCCACGCGAATGTAACATTCACTATGCACACCAATAAACTACACATCTTTTTCGCGTCCAACTGCGGTTTCTAGGTTAATTCAAATGAAAATTATTAATGGCTGAAAAAGTAAATGTTGACAGTGCCAGTAGAGGAACTATTGGCTGGGGAGCATCTCCAATAAATACGTCGTTTGGCGCTATCACTATGGGTAGGCTTGAATTATGGCTTGATTGATTTTTTTGTCTTTATCTTGTTAGTGTTTTTACCGCTAATACAACTATTGACGCCTACATGACGCAATCCTACTTGCGCACAGCAGTATTTATCAGTTCCCTCGGATAAATACGATCCATAGGCTTAGTGTCTCTACTAACTATGAAAAAAGCTCGGCATTGATCCATAAGTGGCAGGCAATGCTGGCAATATAGCCAAGCGCAATCACTGGCGTCCATTTTAGGTGAGCAAAAAAGGTATATTGACCGGGCGCTTGTCCCATCAGTGCCACACCCGCAGCAGAGCCGATGGATAATAAACTACCACCAACACCCGCCGTTAAGGTCACTAACAACCACTGGCCTAAATCCATATCAGGTAGCATGGTTAAAACGGCAAACATGACGGGAATATTATCGACAATGGCAGAAAGCACACCGACAGTGATGTTGGCGTAAAGCGGACTCCATTGAGTATACATAACATCTGAAGCTAAGCCTAAATAACCCAGAAAGCCTAAACCGCCTACGCACATCACTACGCCATAAAAGAACATCAGTGTGTCCCATTCGGCACGCTGTACATGACTAAAAACATCGAACGGAGCGATACCCTCTAGCCTAGCGAGTTTTTTGGCGTCGCCGGCATAGGATTGGCGTTTTTTCTGTAAAGATTTCGGCAATGTCTTTTTTAAGTAATAACCAAAAAATTGTAAATAAGCTAAACCGGTCATCATGCCAAATACCGGTGGTAGATGTAAAAAGGTATGGCATAAAATAGCGGTAGCCACTGTAGCTAAAAACAAACCTAGAATGGTTTTTGCGCCGCGCTTCAATTCAATTTCATTTTCTGCTTGATCGGGCATATCCTGCGTAATAAAAAAGCTCATTATGGTTGCAGGAATAAGGAAGTTAACCAAAGAAGGCAGGAACAGGCTAAAGAATTGTGAAAATTCTACCATGCCTTTTTGCCATACCATTAAAGTAGTAATATCGCCGAAGGGGCTAAAGGCCCCCCCCGCATTAGCGGCAACAACAATGTTAACGCAGCTAATACTGACAAAGTTTTTATTGTTGCCACCCACTGCCAAAATCACCGCGCACATCACTAACGCTGTGGTTAGGTTGTCGGCAATAGGGGATATAAAGAAGGCTAAAAAACCAGTGGTCCAGAACAGTTGTCTAAAACTCAGGCCTTTAGAAACTAACCACACGCGCAGCCAATCAAATAGACGACGTTCTTCTAAGGCGGCGATATAAGTCATCGCCACTAGTAGGAAAAGTAATAATTCTGCGTACTCTAATAAGTTGTGACGTAATGCATCGCCAATAACATGGTCGTTATCGCCAGCTTGATAGCTAATGGCAATTAAAATCCAAATTAAGCCTGATGCTAATAAGACGGGCTTTGATTTACGCAAGTGCAAATATTCTTCACCGATGACTAATATATAGGCGATAACAAATATAGCCAGACAAATATAGCCAATGGGGGATGAGGTTAAATCAGTAGCCGATTCACTAGCCAGCGCCAAAGGCGAGACAAGAAAAACCCAGCATGCGACTAAAATATTGAGTGGAGCCAATGAAAACATGAAATCAACCTAAAAGAGTCGTTAAAAGTGCGCGAATGTTACTATAAGAAACACTATAACCCTACTATTTATTGGGCGAAATCGAATGTTAATGTCTTTTACTGGTAGATGAGGCTGTTTTTGAGGGTGTCAATTGGCATCATTTTCATTTTCTAGCAGATATCCTACAAAAAATGTAGCAGATATCCTACATACCCTTAAGCCCGAGTAGCCCATAATTACACCCGTAAAAATAATCACTCGATTATTCTCATTAACATTTATGGCAGTGGAGATTCAAATGGACTGGCGTTTTATAGATAGCAATACACTCGAAGAACATAAAACGGGGTATATTATTCGTTTACTGGGCGGCACTTGGTTTCACCCAAAAGAAATTAAGCCAGAAGCACCCGCAGGCATGGTTTTTTTGCAGCAAGCGCAGTTGCTTAGATGTGGTTTAGAATATGTGACTGAGCTCTGTCATGGTCAAAAAGAGAAAGCTGAAGCAGTGTAATAGCTTCAGCTTAGAGTATAAGTTCGAGTGAATGCTTAAGTTTTAAGTGTGGCTAAGATAATTGCAGCGACTATACATCCATCGCTGCAAGACCATATACCGCAATGGTAGGCATGATCAGGGTAACCACTAAGATACCCTTCGACGTTCTATTTTATAGTGCAAGTAAACAGCATAGCTTCCTGCCGTATTCTCGTTCTTTGCATCAACATCACCATTGAAAAAATACAAATGCATAACGAATTACCGGCGCCAAAAAGTAACGTCGATGTTCCAGAGTGATCGATAATAACGTATATTTAATAAAAGAATGGTAGCTACGGGCGGACTTGAACCGCCGACCCCAGCATTATGAATGCTGTGCTCTAACCAGCTGAGCTACGTAGCTATCGTATTGACCCGATTGGGTCACTGCTGAGGGCGCGTATTATCGCGACCTGCGCTAAGGCTGTCAAGAGCTGTTAAGCGAGTATGTAGTGAAATGTCAGTATTTATTTTGTCGGCAAAATATAGCCCCGGTCACCTAGAAGTAGGGGCCATTTACTCTTAATGTATTTTAATCTTTGCGGCTAACTTGTCTAGGCAGCGCATGACTTCGGTGCTGGCCTTTTCCATCTTTTCAAAACAGGTATAGGCATCGTCAAACTTGCCTGCTTTCGCCATCTCAAGTGCCTGAATCGCTTGCTCATGGACCTGTTTATGCGGTTTTTCTAGCTGTTGATATTCGCTATTATTGGAGTGTTTCTGCTTACCCTCGCCTTGATAATACCATTGCCCCAGACGGCATTCTTGATGGCTGCTCAATGCGGCGGTGTCATATTGACCATTTTCAAAGGCCTTGTAGGCTTGCGCCTTAAAGCAGAGATGATCCATTTTCACGGTTTGAATAAAACTTGCTTCTGATTCGAGTAAAATCATATCGTGCATAGACTGAGATAAGCTGAGCACGTGGTTGATGTTCTCCATCGATTCTACCGAGGTACTTTGTAATTCCTCACAGCGTGAATGCGTATTGCGAATATTTTCATCAGTGGTTTGAGTGTCTTGGTCGATTTTGTTCACTAGCTCAGCAATTTCGCCGCTGGCTTCGCCTGCACGTTGAGCGAGAGCCCGAACTTCATCGGCAACCACAGCGAAACCGCGTCCGGCCTCTCCGGCACGAGCAGCTTCAATGGCAGCATTGAGGGCGAGCAAGTTAGTTTGTTCGGAGATGGTGTTAATAATTTCAGCAAATTTAGTAATTTCGCCAGCAGCACCTTTCAGGTTGGTCACACTATCGTGGCTTTTCTTCGCACTCTCACCAATCAATGATAAGTCTTCATGGGTTTTGGTTAATGCCATTTGCACCTGCGAGTAAGTCACATTAGAGCTGAGTAATTCCTGAGTTTTCTCTCTCATCATGGTCGTTGACGCGGCTAAGTCATCGCGAATATCCACTACACCAATGTAGCTATCAATGATTAGTGACGTGTTTGGGCTGGTAGCACTGAGGACCATTTGCTCATCTATTTGAGTGGTGAGATCAGCTATTTTTTCCAGTTGGGAATTGATTTCGCTATCTTGATGCTGTTTTGCTTCGATAAGCGCTTGGTTTTCAGCGCGTAAGCTGCTGATTTCTTTTGAGTTTTGCCAAAACATAGATAAGCCTGCTGTTGAATATTAATAGATAATAATATCAGTATAGGCAAAATGTAGGGCTTTCCCAGTTTTTATGAGAAGTTAGTGAGGTAGTAGGTGGGGGAGTATCGGAGCATAAGCGCCGATATTATTTGGAGAGATAAAGGTGCTAAGACTACGCTAGCAGCCGTTACACATTAAACCTAAAATGAACAATGTCGCCATCACAGACAATATAATCCTTGCCTTCCAAGCGCCATTTACCCTGCTCTTTGGCACCGGCTTCGCCATTACAGGCAATGAAATCATCGTAGCTAACAATTTCAGCACGAATAAAACCCTTTTCAAAGTCGGTATGAATTTTACCTGCCGCTTGAGGTGCCGTTGATCCAATCGGAATTGTCCATGCGCGCACTTCTTTAACCCCAGCGGTAAAGTAAGTATGTAATTTAAGTAGCCCGTAGCCTGCACGAATCACACGATTCAGTCCCGGTTCTGTCATGCCTAAATCTTCTAAAAATTCATCGCGCTCTTCATCGTCTAACTCTGAGATCTCCGCTTCGAGTTTATTGCAAATAACCACGACAACGGCATCTTCGGCTTCGGCAATGCACTTCACGGTATCGAGGTAGGGGTTGTTGTCGAAACCTTCTTCGTCAACATTGGCGATATACATGGTCGGTTTAAGCGTCAGTAGGCTGAGAGATTGCAGATGATCGAGTTCATCTGCATTTAAATCCATCGAGCGCAGTGGTTGGGCTTCATTCAGATGAGGTAGTATCTTGGCCAATAAGGCTTGCATAATGACGGCGTGCTTATCTTGACCACCTTTAGCTGCGCGGGTAAAACGTTGAACGGCTTTTTCTACGCTATCGAGGTCTGCTAAGGCTAATTCAGTGTTTATCACTTCAATATCGCCAGCGGGGTCAATTTTACCCTCTACGTGAACCACGTTTTCATCGTCGAAGCAGCGAACTACATGGGCGATGGCATCGGTTTCCCGAATGTTAGCTAAAAACTGATTACCTAGACCTTCACCTTTCGATGCGCCCGCAACAAGGCCAGCAATATCGACAAATTCCATGGTGGTTGCAATGGTCTTTTGCGGCTTAACAAACTCAGTTAGCTTGTCCATACGCGGGTCGGGAACGGGGACTATGCCGGCATTCGGTTCGATGGTGCAGAAAGGGAAATTCTCTGCAGCAATGCCTGCTTTGGTTAATGCATTGAATAAGGTGGATTTACCCACGTTGGGCAAGCCCACAATACCGCAATTAAAGCCCATGATGGATTCCTAGGAGAGTTGTTTAGTTGTTGTTTAGAAAGGTGCGTATGCTATAGGTTTGGTGCTTATCGTCAAGTGTTTTGTGAAATGTGAGACGTAAGATGTCCAACGCGAGACGCTAAAAATAAAGTGCATGCTACGCATGCATAAAAGCGTCTCGCGTTGGACCTCTCACGTTGCCCCTCAGGACGAGGGGTACGCTGAAAACGCAGGAGCAGTTTTCGTGCTCACACTTCTTTCGTATGCAAGTCTTTCATCGCCTCATTCCAGCGACCTTCTACTAATAGCGGGACGATACGCGTGGCGGCATAAAGGCTATCTTCGATTCGTTGGTATTCACTGACAGGCGCTTTTTTTAACACATAATTACTCACCAGCTTGGCGTTGCCAGGGTGGTCGATGCCAATGCGTAAGCGCGCAAAACCTTTATTGTTGCCTAAGCATTGGATGGTATCGCGTAGACCATTGTGACCACCGTGACCGCCACCTATCTTTAAACGGGCTTCGCCAGCAGCAATGTCGAGTTCATCGTGGGCAATAAGAATAGCTTCGGGTTCAATTTTATAAAATTGTGCCATGGCCGCAACAGATTTTCCGCTGAGATTCATAAAGGTGGTGGGGATTAATAAACGCACATCGTGGTTGTTAATCGCAGTGCGAGCAGATAGACCAAAAAATTTGCTGTCGGCGACTAAGGTCACTGCGTATTGGCGTGCTAATACCGCAACAAAGTCCGCGCCAGCATTATGGCGTGTATGGCTATATTCGGTACCTGGGTTACCAAGACCTACGATGAGCTTAACGGCTGTATTCATGTTGTATAGCCATTCCCCTAATAAATCGAATACAAAAAGTGGGTGTTTTTTCGCCTGCCGTCGTTACTCAACTTGACAATAGAACCACTATTGTCTGCGTCAAGCGCCAAGCCAGTCAAAAAATCCCTCGCTTTATTGTGATCCAATGAATTAGGGAAATGGCTATAATAACTATCGGGAGGGAATCTGTTGCCATTCTATCGTCTATTGATGACAAAAAGAATGGCAACAGAGGCTGAAGCTTAACGGAGTGACTACTCTTCGCCGCCTGCTTCAGGGCTGTCTTCAACATTTTCAGCGTCGTCTTCTATTGCGATACCTTTAGGCTTGTTAATGCTGGCAACCGGTAAGTCATGGTCATGACCGTGGCTTAGTGCAACTGACTCAACACCTTTAGGTAAGGTTAGATCTGAAATATGGACAATTTGTCCTAGCTCAACATCAGCAAGATCGACTTCAATGTACTCGGGTAAATCACCCGGTAAACAGCTGATTTCTAAGTCAGAAACTGTGTGAGAAACCAATCCGCCTTGAACTTTCACGCCTATTGAAACAGCTTCATTAATAAAGTGAAGCGGTACGCGAGTAGTGAATTTCTTAGTTTTAGATACGCGTAAAAAATCTACGTGATAAATCATTGGCTTTGCTGGGTGACGCTGCAAGTCTTTTAAAATCACGTCTTGGCTGGCGCCATCAACATTGATAGAAATGATGTGCGAATAAAACGCTTCATTTTCTAAATGCTTAAGTAAGTCTTTTTGCGGCATGCTAACCATTTGTGGTTTATTGCTACCACCATAGATAATGCCGGGTACTAATCCTGATTCGCGACGCAGGCGGCGGCTCGCACCTTTCCCTGTTAATTCGCGGCTCTGGGTTTCAAGTACAAAGTCGTTATTTGACATTGTAAAATCCTCGTTATGTTTAAGTGAATTTATAGCTATCCGCGACCAGAATAATGCGCCACATATGTCTTGAAATCAGAGTTTTCATTCATCAATAGGTGGCGTGCTATAAAATAATTGTTGTCTGCTATTGTTTCCGTTAAGGGACAAAAGCAAGGTCTTCCAGAGGTGATGTTTAGTAAACGTTGGCTGGAGTTAACTATTTAATGTAGTCAACAACCTAACTTAGTGAAACATCGCACTCAAGGATTCTTCATTGTTCAAGCGGCGAATCGCCTCAGATAACATATCATGTAGAGACAGTTGTCTAATGCGAGTACAAGCCTGAGCTTCAGCTGATAATGGAATGGAATTGGTGACGACTAATTCATCCATTACCGAGTTATTTAAATTCTTAATGGCATTTCCCGATAGTACAGGGTGTGTCGCATAGGCGATCACTTTTAACGCGCCTTTTTCTTTTAGGGCATTGGCTGCACCACAAAGGGTGCCGGCTGTATCTACCATATCATCGACAATGATGCAGGTGCGGCCGTCAACTTCGCCAATTAAATTCATCACTTCAGCCACATTCGCCTTGGGGCGGCGTTTATCGATAATGGCTAACTCGATATTTAATTCTTTAGCAACGGCGCGGGCACGGACTACACCGCCAATATCAGGAGAGACAACGACAAGGTTTTCATGTTTTTGTCGGCGTATATCGTCAAGTAAGATAGGCGCGCCGTAAATATTGTCTACGGGCACATCAAAAAAGCCTTGAATCTGTTCAGCATGTAGATCAACCGTTAACACGCGATCAATACCCACACCTACCATCATATCGGCGACTAATTTTGCGCTAATCGGTACACGAGCCGAACGCACGCGGCGATCTTGGCGTGCGTAGCCGAAATACGGCACGATGGCAGTGACTCGCCCAGCAGATGCCCGGCGCAGTGCGTCGACCATAATGAGTAATTCCATCAGGTTCTTATGTGTCGGGGTGCAGGTGGGTTGCACTACAAAAATATCGCGACCGCGGACATTTTCCTGAATTTCTACGGCAATTTCGCCATCAGAAAACTGGCTAACGTGAGCCTTACCTAAAGACATTCCTAGTTTGTCGACAATTTGTTGTGCAAGTTCTGGGTTTGCATTCCCAGTAAATACCATGAAGTCAGTCACAAGAGGTCCTTTATCACCGTTACGGTGGGATATGGGTTGAAATGGCTGGCATTAAAAGGCTTGCCTTCTATATGCTCAGCAGACTTATCTATAGCTTAATCATCGAATTACAAATAAGTAAAAATGGCTGGGATGGGAGGACTAATTCGGCCCCTTCGGGCTTGCTCTGCAAGTTCAAAACTGCTCCAGACAGTTTGGTCAAACCTCTTAGTCGGTTCTCGTCCTCATAACGTCATTAAAAATGGCTGGGGTGGGAGGACTCGAACCTCCGCATGACGGGATCAAAACCCGTTGCCGTACCACTTGGCTACACCCCAATAATACTGATTCCTCCGAGCTTTTACTTTCAGTCACGGAGTAGATGTTGAAGTGGAGAATGATTAATGCCTTTCGCAATAAAACATTCCCATTCGCTTGGTGTTTTGTCTAACACTGCTACCGCTTGATCTCGATCAGCAAAAGCAGCAAACACACACGCACCTGTTCCCGTGAGCTGAGCACTACCGTGCTGTCGTAGCCACTGAAGCGCTTTTTTTACCTCAGGATAGTCCTTAGAAACGACAGTTTCACAGTCATTATGACCCCCCTGCTCAAAGAAGGCCGCTACTGTAATGGCGGATGTGTCTCTTGTCAATTCTTCATGAGAAAAAATTTTAGCGGTGGTCACATGACAACTTGGCTTTATCACCACATACCACTGCTCTTTTAGGGTGATTGCTTGTAGTGTTTCGCCAATGCCTTCAGCCCAAGCGGAAGCGCCACGGATAAAAACCGGTACATCTGCCCCCAATTGCAAACCTAGCTTAGCCAATTGATCGGTAGATAACTGGGTGTTCCATAAGTAATTGAGGCCAATAAGGGTGGTGGCTGCATTGGAACTGCCGCCGCCTAGGCCACCACCCATGGGTAATCGTTTAGTGCAGTGAATATCAGCGCCTAGAAGGCTTTGGCTATATTGCTTGAGTAACTGAGCGGCCTTAATAATCAGATTGTCTTGTGGTGCCACCCCCGCCAATAGGGGGCTTAATCGCAGCCGCCCATCAATGCGTACCTCTACATTAATATCATCGCCATAGTCTAGTAGCTGGAACACTGTTTGTAACTCGTGATAGCCATCGACACGGCGCCCGACGATATGCAGGAATAAATTTAATTTTGCGGGTGAAAATAATTGCAGGCTTTGCATAGGGCTTATGTTTTAAAAAATGTTAGATGTGAGACGTAAGAAGTAAGAGGCTGTAAAGAGAAAAGCAGATAAATTTCTCGCATTGGTCGTCTTACGTCGCAGGTATAAATACGTTTACTCTTTTGAAGCGTCTCACGCATCACTTATTAGGGAATTCCCAGGTTTTAATCACCAGGGTGAGCATTAGCTCACCCTTCTCTGCGCGTATACGCTGTGGCATTAGCCATAAGTCGGTGGTTCGATAACGCGTATAGCGCAATGACCAATCGGATTGATTAAGCTCCGATAATACTCCCGAGGCACTGTAATCCTGTTCTGCTGCGTCAAGCAAGGGACTAGCTAGGCCACGCACCCAATAATTAAGGTCTTGTATAGGCAGGTCCCAACCAAAGGTGTCTTTGATGAGTTGGGCGGGGTTATTGGAATAAAGGGTTTGTTTGTTGGGCCGCTCAATAACAATGTTTTCCTCATCCCCCGACAATAAGCCATTTCCTTGGCCCAATGGTCCTGCAATACGAATCTGATATTGGTTTTGTTGTTGCTGCCAGTATAGGGTCACGCTACCACTGTCGTCGCCATTGCGAATGCCGAGTTTCGCGGTAATGTTCCACACATCGGGAATAACCGCATTTGTTTGCAGTGGCAGCAGCGTGGGACGAGTCGCTTGCGGGCTGCAGGCGCTGATGAATAAAAAGGCCAGTAATAGGAATGGGTAGCCGTAGCTTTTCATATTCTTCATGTTGCGACTACAGCGTGACGCCTAAGCGCTTTAGAGTTTCGAGAATTTCGGGCGCGTTAGGGTTAGCGTGTAGATTGTTCTCCCATAAAGTTTTGGCGGCTTGTTTATTGCCTTTTGACCACAGTGCCTCGCCTAAATGAGCGGCGACCTCGGGGTCGGGGTATAAATCAAAGGCTTTTCTTAAGTAGCCAATGGCCTCGTCAATACGTCCCATTTTAAAAACCACCCAGCCCATGCTGTCAATAATGGCGGCATCGTTTGGTTGGAGTTTTAGTGCTCGGCTAATTAACTGATAAGCTTCTTCATAACGTTCTGTGCGTGTCGCTAAAAAGTAACCCAGCCCATTCAGCGCCATTACATTATCGGCATCGATAGTGAGCACATGTCGAAGATCGCTTTCCATTAGCGCTAATTGATCTTGTCGTTCGTAGACGGTTGAACGATTGTAGCGAAGATCTCTATTATCGGGAAATTCATCGATAGCAATATTCAATATGAGTAATGCGGCGTTATCCGCTTTATTTTGTACTAATAAATTCGTTTCGGTGACATAGATTGGCTCTGTCTTTTTTGGCGATTGCAGGCGCAATTGTGCAAATAAGCTTTGCGCTGCGGCAACTTTGCCTTGAAGAATCATCACTCGTGCGGCTCGATTTTTCGAGGGCAGTAAATTTGCACCGGCTTTGACCGCTTGGTAATAGCTTAATGCTGAAGGCAACTTATCGAGAGACTCTGCAATATGGCCTAAATAGAAATTCACGTTGTCTACACGATATTGGACGGCTAGTAATTCTTCAAATAGCTCTGTGGCTATCAGCATCTTGTTGAGTTCTGTGGCTAAAATCGCGCGCGAAAACTTCATGTCAAATTGCTTGGGCGATTGCTTTGATAGCAAAGTGAATTGCTCATAAGCAGCCGCAATATCACTTGTGGAAAGCAGGCGCGCATAGACTAAGCGTAAACGACTATTACTTGGGTCTTTTTCTAACTGAGCTTCCAGTTTGCTAATGGCTAGTGCACTTTGTTGGCTTTGCTGAAGTAGAAGAGCCTCTTGAATAATGGCAGAGGTTCTTGCGGGCTCTTGTACCAGCGCGCGCTGTACCCAAACTAAGGCTTCATCAGCTGAGTCATTAATCTGGTGAAGTACGCTTAGCCCCACTTTGATGCCAGTGACGCTAGGATAAAGAATGTCGAGCTGTTGAAAGCGTTGAATTAATATTGTGATAGTGTCCTTGTCGGCCTGCTTACTAAGGTTGGCAATGGTCTCAGTGAAGGCGCCGCTGTCCTTAGTGGAACTTTTAGTGGCGTTTGGTTCCTCCTCAGGACTAAAGAGTAGCAATAGCTTTTCAGTGTAATCGAGAGCAATTAATGGTTTGCCTTGTTCCAGATAAGCATTAGATACTAGGGTGATCGCCTCTATATTGCTCTCATCATGCGTTAACCAAAGTAGTCCCATCTCTAAAGCATCTGCTTGGGCACGAAAGAATTGCGCAATACGTGCTGCTCGAGCAATGACGGCTTTATCATCCGTTTCTCGTGCTTGTTCAACATAATTTTTTAGCGTGAGTGGGAATTGCTGTCGCGAAGCGGCTACCTCGGCAACGAGGAGTGAATACAGGGTGTCGGAAGAAAAACTCCCTTGCGCAACAGTTAGCGGTAAAACCTCTTTGCTAGGTGTTGGCTTGCTGGTAGCAATGTTAGTACTTGCAGCTTCAGTGCTGGTAGTTTTTTGCGGTTGGGCGCCACAACCCGCTAACAACGCTACTAGTAATGTTGGGAGTACGGAAGACGCGCAAATGCGGATTAATTGATTCATAGTTAGAGTGTAAACTGCCTAGCGATGCAATCCAAGTCACTGATGAAGGTTATTTTTACTTTGCATGAGCGTGCTATAATAATCTGTTAGTGGGTAATGATTAATCAATACCCGTGTTAACGGTTAGATGCATTTGTATGATTCCATTGTTTGTCCTCGGTATTAACCACGATAGCGCTTCCATTGAAGTGCGAGAGCGCGTGGCTTTTGCGCCCGAATTAATCAGTACCGCATTAAGCAGCGTAGTCCGTGATACTCGAGCTGTCGAATCCGCGATCATGTCCACTTGTAATCGTACCGAGCTGTATTTAGTCGTCGCCGATGATGTGGATACAAGCGTGATACTAGAAGAATTGTTGCTTTGGCTGGCTAATTATCACGATTTGGATGTAATGACCTTACGTGATTGCCACTATCATTACAGTAGTGATCAAGCGGTAAGGCATATGATGTGCGTGGCCAGCGGCTTGAACTCTTTGGTGTTAGGCGAGCCGCAAATCTTAGGACAAATGAAGTCTAGCTATGCTGTCGCGCAAAATGCCGACACCTTAGCCAGTGAACTGCACAGTGTTTTTCAAAAGGTATTTGCGGTGGCTAAACGGGTGCGCACGCAAACGGCCATTGGTGAAAATCCGGTGTCGGTTGCTTATGCCGCCGTGACGCTGGCGCAACAAATTTTCTCTGACATAAGTGCGGAGACTGCATTATTAATAGGTGCGGGCGAAACTATTGATTTAGTCGCGCAGCATTTACGTAGGCGAGGCATTAAAAACATGATCTTCGCCAATCGAACCTTGGCGCGTGCTCAAGAGTTAGCTGATACCTTTTCCGCGCAAGCGGTGTTGTTATCCGATATTCCTGAGCAGCTAGTACATGCGGATATTGTGATCTCATCCACGGCGAGTCAACTGCCTATTTTAGGTAAGGGTGCGGTAGAGTCCGCCTTGAAGCAACGCCGACATAAACCCATCTTCATGGTCGATATTGCCGTACCTCGCGATATAGAAAAAGAAGTGGGTGATTTAGACGACGTGTACTTATATACGGTAGACGATTTGCGCGATGTGATTGATGAAAATAAGCAGTCACGAGAAAATGCCGCCACGGAAGCGCAGGGTATTATTGATGAATGCCTAGTCAACTATATGCAAGAAACACGAGCCAGACATTCGGTTTCAGCGATTAAGCATTATCGTCAACATGCAGAAACCCTACGTGATGAATCGCTTGATAAAGCCTTACGTGACTTACATAACGGCATTGCTGCGGATGAAGTGATAAAACAAATGGCGAATAGCTTAACCAATAAGTTATTACACGTGCCCACTAAACAATTAAAAAAAGCCAGCACGGGAAACAACAAAGCCTTGCTGTCACTGACTAAAAAATTATTCGCTGTCGACAGTCACTTCAATAGCGCCATTAACAATGAAGATAACAATGAAAACAGCAATGAAGATAAGAGCGTAGAAATCAATAAGAACGATATCGTAAACAAGAGTGTAAACAAGAGTGTAAACAAGAACGTAAATAAATAGTTCAGCCGGTAAGCAGTAAATCGTTAGCATTAACCTCAGCTCATTACCCTATTAGGAAACACTATCAGAAAACTATGAAAGCCTCTATTTTAGAAAAGTTAGATCTTCTGCAAGAACGTTATGTGGAAGTCGGTGCATTATTA
>JBLHJR010000038.1:0-26713 GCA_047619205.1 Candidatus Endobugula sp.
TTTTCTATTTTGGCTTTATCGAAATTTATTCCCTCTATTTATTTTGGTTTACTAACGGGTTTAGCCATGTTTGCGGCAATCATTTCATCGTTAACGTTGTTGCCAAAATTAATATTAGTGTTGAAACCATTAGGAAAAGAAGCTGATTAAAAAACGATTATTGAAATATCTTGCTGTTGCCATCTGCGCCAGTGTGTTATTAGCGGTTTTGTTGGTGTTACCTTTACGCTGGCTGAATCCGTTGACCACTACATTTGTGTTGCGTGACGATGATGTCGCCTCAGTATGGGTTTATCGACAGTGGACATCCATTGATGATATCTCACTGATGATGCAAATGGCGGTAATTGCTGCAGAAGATCAGCGTTTTCCTAATCACTATGGTTTTGATTTTAGCGAGTTGAAAAAAGTTATTGTGCAGCAGGGCGGCCCTAAACGAGGCGCCAGCACCATCAGTCAGCAATTAGTAAAAAATCTTTACTTGTGGTCAGGGAAAAGTATTTTTCGCAAGTTGATAGAAGCGTATATGACGATTTTCATCGAAGTGTTATTGCCTAAACAGCGAGTTTTAGAGCTTTATTTGAATGTCGTTGAATTTGGCTCAGGTGTCTACGGCGTTGATCAAGCCAGTACAACGTTTTTTAATAAAAAGCCAAAGCAACTCAATCGTGTAGAGGCTTCATTGTTGGCGGCAGTCTTACCCAACCCCAAAAAAATGCTGGCAAATAAACCGTCCCCTTATGTTTATGATCGTGCCTTAGATATTCGGTTTGCGATGAGGCGCTTGGGCGGGGTGAAGTACTTAGATAAAATCCGTTAAAAGCTTAGGAACCTTACGCGGCAGGTTGTTTAAACTTCACGCAAAAAAAAGCGCCTGATAAATGTGGTTCTACCGCATTATTGGTGACGCTGATCTCTCCTCCATAACTACTAATAATATCAACCACCACACTCAAACCTAGTCCTTGTCCCGGTTGTACTGTGTCGGCTCTAGCCCCGCGCTGTAGTATGGTTTGACTGATTTTTTGGTCAATGCCCTTGCCGTCATCACTAATGCCAATAGTTAAATAGTCTTGTGCGTTTTCCGCTGTGATAGTGACTGCTCGATGTCCGTGTTTACACGCGTTGTCAATAAGGTTGCCCAATATTTCTAATAAATCGGCTTCATCGCCAAAAAAAACACTGTCTGCATCCGATAAGTTGGAGAAGCTGATGTTTCTCTCCTGATAGACCTTGCTCATTATTTTTAAGAGGCGAGCGACCACTTTTTTGATGTAAATCTTATTGGTGTTGTGATTAATGGAGCTTTGGTTGATACGTATAACGGCGCGCTGCAATTGATGGGCAATGATTTGATTAATACGGCTGACTTGATCATCAATGATGTGATCTTTATTGGGTTGTTCTGACAGTTGGCTTTGAATCACGGCTAATGGTGTCTTTAAGCTGTGAGCGAGATCAGACATGGTGTTGCGGTAGCGTTCGCGTTGTTGTTTTTCTTGGTTCAGAATGCGGTTAAAATTGTTAATCACAGGTTGAATTTCAATAGGGTAGTTGTCGTCGAGCTGAGTAATAGTGCTTTTCTGTAATTGATGTAATTGTTGTGATAGGTGTTTTAGCGGTCGTAGCCCCCAGAGCATAATGATGGCTTGGGCTAGTATTAAGGCGATGCCCATACTGCCTAACCATTGCCATAAACGTGAGCGATAGCTTTTTATTTCTGCTATTAATGGGCTTGCATCGCTAATGATAATAAAGCGAAAGGCTTGGTTGTTATCGTTTTCATCGATCCATTCTGTATCGAAGCTAAGGATATTTAGCTGGCTGTCAGTATCAGCGATGGACAGTTGGGAAAATAAACGTTGGTTAAGGGTGAAGCTATTGTTTAGCCGCGGCAATAATGCGGGCAGAAGTTCGGCAGAGGCTGAACGCCAGAGTTCTTGATGTTTGTTGTTGGCAATAAAAGCATATAGCCCTGAGTTTTGTTGGTTGAGACGTGGTTCGGTCAACTGATTAGGCAATGATGGTTTGCCCGATTCGATTTCGGTGACACCGAGTAGTAAGTATAATTGTGCTTGCAGTTTTTCTTGCTCTGCCTTCATTTGGCTATGCTGAAAGGTATTAAGTAATAGGCTGCCGCTTAAGAGGATGAAAATAGGAAGGATGATGAACGAGGCGAAAAAAATCCGGTTAAATAAAGAGTTGCTGGTGAACAGATGCTTTGTTTTTGACGGTTCTTCAATTTTCTTTTCTTTAGTGTCCATTGTTTTCTCGATGGTATTCATTGCAGATTTTATTTCTTGTTACTATATTATATCTTCGTTATGTGCCAAGCGATAACCTTGGCCGCGTAATGTGATGATAGGTTTTAGGCTGCTGTCAGGATCGATTTTTTTACGCAGGCGACCGATCAATACTTCAATGACATTGCTGTCTAAATCAAAATCTTGATCGTATAAATGTTCAGTTAATTCTGTTTTGGAGATGACGCGGCCTTTATTCAAGGCTAGGTATTCTAAGGTGTTGTATTCATATTGGGTGAGTGTAATTTCCTTGCCGTTAAGGCTAACGGTTTTGCTGGCGGTATTGATTGCCATCGCACCCAGCGATATTTTCGGTGATGCATGACCTTTTGAGCGGCGACTGAGCGCATTGAGGCGTGCGAGCAATTCTTCATTATGAAAAGGTTTGACTAAATAATCATCCGCTCCAGTTTCTAGACCTTCGACTTTATCTTGCCAGTTACCCCGAGCGGTTAGAATTAAAATAGGGAAGCTAATATGTTTGGCACGTAGTTGTTTGATGAGTTCGATACCATTGATTTCAGGTAAGCCGATATCAATGATGGCGACATCATAAGGATGTTCTAAGCCTAAGAATAAGCCTTCGCTCCCGTCGGCTGCACTATCTACGCTATAGCTGCTTCGCGTCAAAAATTTTTGTAAATTTTCTCGTAATGTGGGTTCATCTTCAACCAGTAATAGGCGCATAGGGTTATCCGTTTATCTGCTTTTTGGGGCTGGTTGAGAGCGGTTATTCTTTTGTTTGCCATTTTTTGTCTGGCGACCCTTTGCTTTACGGTTTTTTATGTTGGGAAGGTGGGCTTCGCCATTGTCACCATCGATAATAATGTTGCGCACGCGCCCTTCGGGTAATAATATTTTGACTCGATAGTCTATTTTTTCTCCGTGTAGTGTTTTTACTTTAAGTACTTTGCCTCCTGTAAAGCTACGTGCGCTAGAGGCCGCCTCTGCAGGTGAGAGTTGCTGTGCAGATAACAATGGACTGCTAAGTGTTAGCGCTAGGCCAATGCAGCCGCTAATCACTATTGAGACTATAGGTGAGCTTCGATTATCAGGTAGGGGTATTTTACTAGTTTGCATCTGTATCCACGCTAAAGGTTTCATGATGGTTAACTCGTCAGTATGTTGGGGAGCCTCTCGGACCTAACACTGTTCTTCTGCGGAAAAGCAGGCGTCAGCCATTTTTCACGATTAATTTCGTTAAATAGAGCGACTATTCGCCTTAATCGACGGCAAAAACTGACTAATTCCTGCTTTCCTTCGCTACGAACGGTTAAGTCCGACAGCCTCCTAGGCCAAGTTTACTCATAGGTTCCTTAATAAAAGGCGTTTTGCTCCCCACTATACTAATAATCTATCGGGCTCACATCAACCGCTATGCGAATGCTATTCCCTGGGTGCGAATCCATAATGGTACTGTATCTGCGGCCATGGTATTGGTAGCTTACGTCATAGCCCGCCAATTCACTTTTATGGCGAACCGAATGGCTAGTGCTGCAGACTTGCTCTGTTTTGGTGTAATGGCCTTGATGGCGATTGCTACGCTTCATGTCGCTAGCAATTGACCCACCTAAAATAGCGCCAGCAACAGCACCTACGCGCTTGTTGCTTTTATTATGTCCCAATTCATTACCTATGGCTCCACCCATTAAGGCGCCTAAAATATTAGGTGTATAAGAGTGATTACGGTGGTTGCGAACCACTCGCTCTTCTGTGTGGCATTCTCGGTGAGGGCGGCGGATAGCAACCGTTGCGTACATAGGCGATACGTTGGTGACTTCGGCATAGTCAGTATATGAGTCAGTAGCAGAGTTTGCTAATGACGGTGCCGACATCATAATAAGACATAGCGTCGCGGCGCTTATTGAGATCCATTGGTGCATCTTTTGTCGATGGGCTAATGTCATTGTTTATCTCCAGTTATCTGATGTTGGCGATAGAATAACGAGTGAATGATGAACTAAAGCTGAAACAATATCTGTTTTGTGTGATTGTCCATCTATATGGCTTTTCTGTCCCTATTTCATCCACTAATACCGTATAATACTTTTATTTATTGAACAGCAGATTAGTTATTAATTCTCATGAATATTAAAGAGTACATGCAAACCTTGGGTCAGCAGGCGCGATCGGCTGGGCGGCAGATGGCGGCGGCCGATACGGGTCTTAAAAATAAGGCGTTATTAGCCATAGCTACAGCCTTAGATGTCAGCCGAAGTTGTGTGCTAGGCGCAAATGCTAAAGATATGGCGCAAGGTGAGCAAGAGGGTTTAGATGCTGCCTTGCTGGATCGTTTGCGTCTTGATGATAAGGCGATTAATGCCATGATAGAAGGGTTGCAGCAAGTGGCTGCTCTGCCGGATCCTTGTGGCGAAGTGACCGATATGAAGTATCGTCCTAGCGGTATTCAGGTAGGAAAAATGCGCGTGCCTTTAGGCGTGGTAGGTATTATTTATGAGTCGCGTCCTAATGTCACTATTGATGCGGCTAGCTTATGCCTGAAGTCAGGTAATGCGACCATCTTACGTGGCGGTAAAGAAGCACTACATTCCAACCAGGCGATTGCTCAATGTATTCAGCAAGGTCTGCAAGTTGTTGGTTTGCCCATCGCTGCAGTGCAAGTGGTAGAGACCATTGATCGAGAAGCGGTTGCCGAGTTAATTACCATGAGTGAATACGTGGACGTTATTGTACCGCGAGGGGGCCGAGGCTTAATTGAGCGCATCGCTAATGATGCTAAAGTGGCTGTGATCAAACATTTAGATGGTATTTGTCATGTGTATATTGATGATCAGGCTGATCTAGACAAAGCGTTTGATATTGCACTCAACTCAAAAACCCATCGTTATGGTGTGTGTAACGCGATGGAAACCTTACTAATTGCTGAAGCGGTAGCGGGCGACATTCTCCCTCGCTTGGCTGTGGCTTATCGTGAAAAAGGTGTTGAATTACGCGGTTGTGAGCAATCAAGGACGTTGGTCACTGATATGATATTAGCGACCGAAGCCGATTGGACAACAGAATATCTTGCGCCAGTATTATCCATCCGCATCGTAGCCGATATGCAGGCAGCGATCGCGCATATTGAGCAATACAGTTCAGGTCATACCGAGGCGATAGTGACAGAAAACATTACTCGCGCACGTCAGTTTATGACCTTGGTGGATTCCAGCTCGATTATTGTCAATGCTTCTACTCGCTTTGCCGATGGCTTTGAATATGGCTTGGGTGCAGAAATTGGTATTTCTACGGATAAAATTCACGCCAGAGGCCCTGTAGGTTTAGAGGGTTTGACCTCGCAAAAATGGATCGTATTGGGTGATGGCCATATTCGTCAATAAGGCGGTTAGTGGGTCGTCATTCTTTTTGTTACACGTGTTTTTGTTAAGTGTTCAATGTAGGCAAATGTCAGCATGAAGGCGATAGGTATTTTTGGCGGTACTTTTGATCCGGTACATAATGGCCATTTACAAATGGCGCTTGAGGCTAAGGATGCACTAGGTTTGGCAGAGGTCAGGCTAGTTCCCTGCCATCGGCCGCCCCATCGTGATGAGCCAATGTTAACGGCGCCGCAACGTTTGTCCTTGCTGTCTTTGGCGGTGAAGGCGTTAGACGCGCAGGGAGAGGCGGGTCTAGTGGTTGATAAGCGTGAATTACTTCGGCCAACCACCTCCTATACCATCGATACCTTGTTATCGTGTAGGCAAGAGTTTGGTGATGCTGTGAGTTTGGCCTTAATGTTGGGTGCGGATGCGTTTGCCCAACTGGATACTTGGCGTCACTGGCAGCAACTCAGAAAATTAGCACATATTGTCGTGATGGCGCGCCCAGATAGCGGACTCCCTGACAATACTATTTTGAATGAATGGATGGCGAATGCCGACACGCTCGATATTGTTACGCAGCAAGCGTCAGGCGGCTTTATCCTGTTGCAGCAAAGTTTATTGGCAATATCTGCTACACAAATACGTCAGCAATTAATAGAAAACAAGACTGTGTGCGAACTACCTCCAGTAGTTGCAGATTATATTCAGCAACAGGGACTGTATAAAAAACAAGATCTAAAGTCATAGTGGCTCTTCAGATAGCCGTAGTTTTTTATGGTTTGTTCGGAGTCTCACTAAGCTTAACTTACAATGAATGATGGGAATGACAATGACAGATGAAGCGGGCCGCATGGCGGTAGAAGCGTTAGAAAATTTAAAGGCCCAGGATATAGTGACGATCGATGTCACGGCGTTAAGTGACGTAATGGATAATTTGATTGTTGCCACAGGCACCTCTAATCGCCATGTAAAATCGTTGGCGGCTAATGTGGTAGATGAATTAAAAAAACAAGGTTTACAGCCGATTGGTATTGAAGGCATGGATTCTTCAGATTGGGTGCTCGTAGATTACGGTACGGCAGTGGTGCATGTCATGTTGCCACAAACACGACAATTTTATGATCTAGAAAAACTATGGTCGCCTCTTGGTCGTGGCGATAATAGTGAGAATCCACAATTTATTTAGGATGTTAGACGTTAGATGCACAAGATGCTTTAAGGAGATAAACCATCACTGAGATACTTTTATTTTAGCGTCTCACATCTAGTTAGTAAATATTCATATGTAGAGCCAATTTATGCGCGTACGTATTATTGCTGTTGGAACCAAGATGCCGGCGTGGGTGCTTGAGGCAAGCCAAGATTATTTGAAGCGTTTCCCCCGTGAGTGGGCGGTAGAGTTTGTGGAAATATCGCTTGGCCATCGAGCTAAGGGGCAAGATAAGGCAAGGGCTATGGCCAAAGAAGGTGAGCAAATGTTGGCGGCTATTGATGCGCGTGAACGGGTGATTGCCTTAGATGTCAAAGGGAAAAGTTGGAGTACAGAGCAACTTTCTGAGCGGATGGCGAGCTGGCAGATGGAGGGCGATAATATCGCTTTGTTGGTTGGCGGCCCCGATGGTCTTTCAGTATCTTGTTTGCAGCGAGCGGATCAGCATTGGTCGTTATCCGCATTAACCTTGCCTCACCCTCTAGTGCGAGTATTATTAGCAGAGCAGTTATACCGCGGTTGGACTATTTTAAAAAATCACCCATATCATAAATGATCATAGCTTATAGTTTTCAGGGAACAGCTTACAGAAAAAGCAGAAAAGGACTAGATAAGCCTTTATCGTTTTACTCCATTTTTTTGTTAGCTATGAGCTTATTCTTTTGAACTTTAAAAACATGCGTGAATTAGAGCGTTTTAAAGACCATCATCGAGAAGCGACTATATTCACTGGCCGTGTTTTTGTGACGCTGTTAATTGTGTTGGTAATGTTAGGTGTCCTACTGAGTCGTTATTATAATTTGCAAGTCGTTAACTATCAAAACTACGCGACACAATCCGATAATAATCGTGTGCTGGTGCAAACCATCCATCCTAAGCGTGGTTTGATTTATGATACCAGTGGAGAATTGTTGGCAGATAATCGGCCTAGTTATGCACTGTCTCTAACCCCAGAAACTATCACAAATTTACGTGACACCATTGCAGTGCTCAAAACGTTGGTTAATATTGATGCTCTTGATGTGAAGGCTTTTTATAAGGCGGTTAAAAGTGGTCGTCGCCCTTACCAAGCGGTGCCATTGCGGCATCGATTAACGGAGCAAGAAATTGCGCGTATTGCCGTTAATGAATATCGCTTGCCTGGGGTTGAGGTCGAAGCACAGTTAGTCCGTAGTTATCTCAACCCTTTTCTGTTTTCTCATACCGTGGGTTATGTGGGGAAAATTAATGATAATGAATGGGAAAAATTTAGTGATGAAGAGCAAGAGCGTTATAAGGGCCTGCAAACCATCGGTAAAATTGGCTTAGAGAAATATTATGAAGCAGAGCTATTTGGTGAAAACGGCTTTCAGCATGTAGAGATTAATGCACGTATGCGTGTATTGAGAACATTGGAGCGTCAGCCACCTGTTCCGGGAAAAGATTTACGCTTGTATATCGACCGACGTCTACAAGAAACTGCATTTCAAGCCATGGCAGGGCGTCGTGGTGCAGTGGTTGCGATTGATGTGAAGTCGGGCGGCATTCTAGCGATGTTAAGTACGCCCACCTATGATACTAATCTATTTGTTACGGGGATCAGTCATCCCGATTACAACGCCTTAACCGGTAGTCCAGACTTACCCTTATTTGATCGTGTAATCCAAGGCAGTTACCCTCCAGCATCGACGATTAAACCTGTTTTAGGTTTGGCGGGATTAGCTTCCCGATCCATCACCTCCAAGCACTCAATATTTGATCCAGGTTGGTATAAGTTGGAAAATGATGATCGCTTATATCGAGACTGGAAGCGAACAGGTCATGGTCATGTCAATCTTCATAAGGCCATTGTGCAGTCCTCTGATACTTTTTTTTACGATATGGCCTTCCGTATGGGCATTGATAATATTCATCACTATGGGCAGCAGTTTGGTTTGGGTGATTACACGGATATAGATATTCCCAATGAGCGTAAAGGGCTTTGGCCTTCTCGGCAATGGAAGAGGGAAGCTAGAAACTTACCTTGGTTCCCTGGGGATACGTTAAATGTAGGTATCGGGCAAGGGGATGCTTTAGCGACTCCCTTACAGATGGCAGTGATGACATCTACATTGGCCAATCGAGGGTTACGTTTGAAACCCCGTTTAGTTAAATCGCTGGGAGGTGAGGATATCGATACTGAGGTGGTTTCTGCCATGACTGAGGTGAGCCAGCGCCACTGGGATGCCATCCATAAAGCCATGTATGATGTGGTGCATTCTTCTACAGGAACGGGGCGACGTATTAGCCGCAAAATCGCTTATGAAATGGCAGGTAAAACGGGTACAGCGCAAGTCGTAGGGATTAAGCAGGGTGAAAAATATGATTCGGAGGCATTGCGCGAACGTCATCGGGATCACGCTTTATTTATAGGTTTTGCCCCCTTTGATGACCCACAAATTGCCGTTGCGGTGATCGTCGAAAATGGTGAAGCGGGTTCAGCTGTCGCGGCACCCGTAGCGAGAAAACTATTTGATGCACATTTACTGGGGCAGTATCTTGAGCGCAAGAAGGCACCTAAAAGAGCGGCTAAAGTTGCTCTTAAGGCCAAATCTAGGGCTAACCCTGCTAGGATTAAGGCTCCTATAGTCGCCACTAGGGGAGTGCAGCGCTAATGTCCTCGGTACGTCAGCAAGATTTTTTAAGGCGCATGCCTGATGCTAGTAACGACTTGCGTCAGCGCCGAAGTTTTTGGCAAAGTATCCATGTTGATCCGATATTGTTATTTTTGTTGCTAGTGTTAACAGCGGGAGGCTTGTGGGTACTATTTAGTGCTAGCGAAGCCAATATGTCTATGATCAAGAGGCAGTCGGTTTTCTTTGTTTTAGCCTATATCTCTATGTTTGCTGTTGCTCAGGTGCGCTTATCCCTAGTTAGTCGCTGGTCTTTATTGTTGTATATTGGCGGTGTCTTGCTCTTAGTGGCAGTATTAGTATTGGGGGTGGGGGCTAAGGGCGCGCAACGTTGGTTAAGTGTGGGTGGCTTTCGATTTCAGCCATCAGAAATCATGAAGCTAGCCATGCCAATTGCCATCGCGGCCTACCTATCAAGTAAAACGCTACCACCGCGTTTGAAGCATGTATTTTTTTCATTAATCTTTGTTGCTGTGCCAGTGGCACTAATTATTCGGCAGCCGGATTTGGGCACCTCCATCATGGTGGGAGTTTCTGGGTTGGTAGTACTCTTTTATGCGGGACTAAGTTGGCGTTATATTGTCTCTGCGGTGAGTTTGTTGGCGGCCAGTATTTGGCCTATGTGGCATTATGTTTTACATGACTATCAGCGGCTGCGAGTGTTAACCTTGTTTAATCCTGAATCTGATCCTCAGGGGGCGGGTTGGAATATTATTCAATCGAAAACGGCGATTGGTTCGGGCGGAATGTACGGCAAAGGCTGGCTGGACGGTACGCAGTCTCATCTTGACTTTCTGCCTGAGAGCCACACGGATTTCATTATTGCCGTATTTGCCGAGGAGTTTGGTTTTATGGGTGTATTACTATTGTTGGGTTTGTACTTGTTGATTGTGGCAAGAGGCTTAGTGATTGCAATCAATGCACAAGATAGTTTCCGGCGTTTGTTGGCAGGTAGTATTACCTTCACATTTTTCATTTATGTTTTTGTGAATATTGGTATGGTAGCCGGCCTACTGCCAGTAGTAGGTGTACCATTACCTCTAGTTAGCTTGGGGGGTACATCTCTGGTGACGTTAATGTTAGGCTTTGGTTTATTGATGTCCATTAGTACAGAGCAGCGTTTAGTGGTGAACAAATAAACTTTATTTTTTGTTGTTAGTGGTTTGATTAGAATTGATTGTAGAGGAAAGAACATGACAATAGCGGGTATGGGTACAAGCTTGAAAAAGACAATATTACTGTTGGTTACCGTATTTGCGTCCATTCACGCAGCGGCGGATGATTATATTGGGCGTGAAGATGTGACGGCCTTTATTGATGAAATGGTGTCCGAGCATCAGTTTGCTCGTGAGGATATGCAAGCTTGGTTGTCGCAAGCAAAGAAAAAACAAAATATTATTGATGCGATTTCTCGTCCCGCAGAAAAAACCCATACTTGGGCAAGCTACCAAAAAATATTCTTAACCTCATCACGTATCAAAAAAGGCGTTGAATTTTGGAATGACAATCAAGCTACACTGGAAAAAGTGGAGCAAGAATTTGGCGTGCCGATATCAGTGATTGTCGCTATTATTGGAGTGGAGACCCGTTATGGTAGCAATAAAGGCTCATATCGAGTGGTTGATGCCTTAAGCACGTTGGGCTTTGATTATCCGCCGAGAGCAAAGTTTTTCCGTAAAGAGCTAAAAGAGTTTTTTCTATTAGCTAGAGAACAAAAGCAAAATCCATTAGAGCTGATAGGTTCTTATGCCGGCGCCATGGGTTATGGACAATTTATTCCTTCTAGCTATCGTGCTTATGCCATAGATTACACGGGCGATGATTTTGCCGATATTTGGAATAATGAGGTGGATGCCATCGCCAGTGTCGCGAATTATTTTAAACGTCACGGTTGGAAACAAGACCAGCCGGTGATTGTGCGTGCGCGTATTGCTAATAATTATGATCGATCGATACTCAATGATTCACTAAAGCCTAAACACACCGTTGAAAGCTTATTGGCGCAGGGGTATACCCCGATTACAACGCTCGCCCAACAACCCGCTAATATGATCCGCTTAGAGGGTAATCGAGGGGCGGAATTTTGGATGGGTTTGCAAAACTATTATGTCATTACCCGCTATAATCATAGCCGTTTATACGCTATGGCGGTATGGCAGTTGAGTCAAGAAATTGCACACGCGAAACAGGCTAAATAACCATGCTAATGCGTTTTTTATTGCCTGCCTTGCTACTCATTACTCTGGTCTCTTGTTCGACGATTTCAGATTTAATTCCTACGCGTATCAAGTCTACACATAATACCGATGGAGCACCTTCGGTTGTTAAAGACGTGTCTACCATCCGCGATGCGCAGCCTAAGCCTGTTAAGCGCACGCGCGCGGGTAATACATCACCCTATACCGTGCTGGGTAAAACCTACACCCTGCTCCCAGAGAGTAAAGGTTATCAAGAACGTGGCTATGCCTCATGGTATGGGACTAAATTCCATAGTCGCAACACCGCTAATGGCGAAGTCTATGATATGTGGGGCATGACGGCCGCCCATAAAACTCTACCGATACCTAGCTATGTGCGCGTGACGAATGTGGATAATGGTCTCAGTATTGTTGTGCGTGTGAATGATCGCGGCCCATTTCATAGCGAGCGCATTATTGATTTGAGCTATGCCGCAGCGATTAAGCTGGGTTTTGCGAAAAATGGAGTGGCGCAAGTGGATGTTATAGACGTCACTCCGGTCGATGCTGGTTCTGTTAAGGGTATACCGCTAAAGCCGAAATCACAGGTGTCTGTTGGGACTATAAGCCAGCCATCATCGGCGCTTGGGAGTCAAGCGGTGTCATTAGTGCCAGTTCAACAGCCCGTCGTCCCTGCGTCACCAGCCAAAACTCAAACGACAGTTACTGTAACTCCTCCAGTAGCGCCAACGCCAACGTATTTGCAGGTAGCAGCTTTTCAGAGCATAGCGGCCGCCAATAAATTACAGGCTAAACTTCGACCTCTATTAAGTGTGCCTGTTAAGGTGGAGCCTAATGGAAAGCGTACATGGTATCGAGTGAAAATTGGCCCCATTAGTAACGCTCAAATGATGTCCGAATCGCGACAAATTTTATCCGAACAGGGCATTCAAAAGCCCATAGTTGTAGAGGGTTAGGGGCTGTTTTAGTACGACGTGTAGTGATTAATATTTGTCTGAAAAAATGAGGCCTGTGAAACGTCTAGCAACCGCGACAAGTCAACTAGCGTCAACTGTCTGAGTCATATCCATTCCACTGCTATTGAGACATACTGTGATAGCACGCATTTACGTGCTTATGCTAGAATGCGCGCTCAAACTTCTACACTACTCCTTGATCTAGAGAACCTTTATGACTTTGTTACGTTCACTCTTTTTGTTGCTTAGCTTAAGCCTTGCGATTGTTGCTCAAGCGCGTCAGGTTATTATTCCTGCGCCACCACAGTTGTCGGCCTCCGCATATTTCTTGATAGATACAGATACCGCTAGGGTATTAGTAGAAAAAAATGCCGATAAGCTTCTGCCTCCTGCTAGTATGACAAAAATGATGACAAGTTATATTGTGTCGGCAGAAATTGAGCGAGGCTCCATCTCTGCCGATGATCTTGTCGACATCAGTGTGACAGCCTGGAAAAAAGGCGGTTCAAAAATGTTTATTCGTGAAGGTACTCAAGTTAAGGTAAAAGACCTTTTACGTGGGGTCATTGTTCAATCAGGTAATGATGCTAGCATAGCCTTAGCAGAACATATTGCCGGCAGCGAACAAGCGTTTGCCGATGTGATGAACCAACAAGCAGCATTACTGGGTATGACTAACACCGTCTTTAAAAATGCTACGGGTTGGCCAGAAGAAGGGCACCTTAGTACAGTGAGAGATTTGGCTACTTTAGGGCGCGCCTTAATTAAGGATTTTCCTGAGCATTACAAACTTTATTCAGAAAAATATTTTTCCTATAACGGCATTAATCAACCTAATCGCAATAAATTATTATTTACCGATAAAACTGTTGATGGTATTAAAACCGGACATACAGAAGAAGCGGGATATGGCCTAACCGCGTCATCAGAAAAAGACGGCATGCGTTTGGTTTCGGTTGTGACCGGTACGTTATCAGAATCAGCACGGGCTTCTGAGTCGCAAAAACTATTATCTTATGGCTTTCGTTATTACAAAACGCATCAGTTATATAGCAAAGGTGATGTGGTGAGTGATGTTAAGGTTTGGAAAGGCAAGAGCGATAGCCTCGCACTCGGCCTTGCGCAGGCGGTGTATCTAACGGTTCCTCGTGGTAGTGAAAAAGCACTCTTAGCGACCGTTAATGTGGATGAAGTGATCCAGGCACCGATTCAGCAAGGACAAGAACTAGGCAATATCATTGTGACTCTCGACGATGAAGAGTTACTTAATGTTCCTGTAGTAGCGCTAGCTGCAGTGGAGCAGGCGGGTATCTTTGCGCGCATGATTGATGGTGTGAGTTTGTTTTTTAATGGTTTTTTTAAGGCAAAATAATGGCGCTACAAGAACCTCCCAAAATAGAATTTCCTTGTGAAAACTACCCTATCAAAGTAATGGGTGAGACCAGTGCCGCATTTTTTGACTTTGTCTTATCCACAACCGAAACCTTCGCGCCTAACTTTGATCGTACAAAAGTATTACTCAAAGAAAGTGGTAAAGGGCGCTTCACCTCAGTGACCGTGTTTATTACGGCCACAGGGGTTGAGCAGTTAGAGCAATACCACCAAGCGCTAAAAGAGAATACGGCAACAAAAGTGGTACTGTAAAGCACGTGTTTTGATGCAGGTTAGTCAATAGTAAATACAGTTTCAAATTAAGGTAAATTACCATTGGATACTAATAGCTTACGTATTCGTGACCTTGGTCTTCAGCCTTATGAAAAAATATGGCAGGCGATGTCACGCTTTACCAATGAGCGTGACGACACGACAATTGATGAGCTTTGGCTGGTAGAGCACGAACCTGTTTATACCCAAGGTCAGGCAGGTAAACCCGAGCATATACTGCAAGCTAGTGATATTCCTATCGTTAAATCTGATCGTGGTGGGCAGGTGACTTATCACGGTCCCGGGCAATTGATTTTATACCCTCTGATTAATCTGCGTCGCCGCCATATGGGTGTGCGTGATATGGTCACATTACTAGAAGAACTGGTGGTGCAGTGGCTATCGACACATGCTGTTGTAGCCTATGCTAGAGCCGATGCCCCAGGTGTTTACATCAAAAAGAATGAAAATGATGCTAAAATAGCCTCCTTAGGTTTGCGTATTCGCCGAGGTTGTTGTTTTCATGGGGTCGGTATCAATATAGACATGGATTTAAGTCCATTCCAAAACATCAATCCTTGCGGCTATGAAGGTATGTTAATGACTCAGCTAAGTGAACAGCTGGATACGTCAAGTCAGCCCTCTAGCCGGCAGATCAAAGATGAATTAATAGGCCTGTTTGCACAAAAAATAGCGGCAGCACAGCTGGATTATAATGCTGAAATTTGACGCTTAGGCCCATATTAAATGCTAATTATGATGAATAAATTAGCAACATTATTATATTAAGTAGTAGAGAGATTTATGACTGAACTCATTGCAAACCCAACCGCCCCTGTAAGACGTACGGTTCGCCACGAAAAAGGTGAAAAATTACGCGATGCCGATAAGGTGGAGCGCATTCCTGTAAAGGTCATCGCTAGCGATGGTATGTTACGTAAACCCGATTGGATTCGCGTAAAAGTACCGGCTTCTCCTGAAGTGGATCGCATTAAAAAAGTGTTGCGTAAAAATGGCTTGTCTAGTGTCTGTGAGGAAGCTGCGTGCCCTAACTTAGGTGAATGTTTTTCTGGTGGTACTGCTACTTTTATGGTGATGGGGGATATTTGTACTCGTCGCTGTCCATTTTGTGACGTAGGCCATGGTAAGCCTAATGATCTAGATGCAAAAGAGCCCATTAGCCTCGCTGAAGCGATTGCAGAAATGCGTTTAAAGTATGTGGTGATAACCTCTGTCGATCGAGATGATTTGCGTGATGGTGGTGCCCAACATTTTGCCGATTGTATTCGCGAATCTCGCCAGCGCTCGCCCAATTTAGAGGTCGAAATTCTAACGCCCGATTTTCGTGGTCGAATGGCAATCGCTTTAGATATTTTCGCAGCAGAAGCGCCTGATGTTTTTAATCACAATCTAGAAACCGTGCCACGTTTATACCGTGAAGCGCGTCCGGGTGCGAACTATAAATGGTCACTAGAATTGCTGAAACAGTTTAAAGCTCGCCGTCCTGATGTATTAACAAAGTCGGGTTTAATGGTCGGCCTTGGCGAAACCAAAGAAGAAATTTTTGCCGTGATGAAAGATATGCGCGAATACAATATCGACATGCTCACCATTGGCCAATATCTACAACCCTCAAAAGACCATCTGCCGGTAAGGCGTTATGTGACTCCAGATGAGTTCCTGGAGTATAAAAGCTTTGCCGATGAGATAGGTTTTAAGCGTGCGGCTTGTGGACCCTTAGTGCGTTCGTCTTATCATGCGGATCAGCAGACTCACGGTGGTGACGTTAGTTAATCTCTGTTTAGTGGTCAAGAAAAAATTGCCTGAAAAACCAATAGTTCTTACATGTGCCAATGCTTTGCTTTAGAGACGTTAGCTTTGGCGAGGCTAAGGTAGCCTTTACTCTACATCTAAAGCGCTGTTCACTTTCTTAGGCTGTACCCGAAGGGCTGGCTACAGCAAGCGACAAAAAAATCACGCACCGTAGTCAGCCACACAATAATCCAACCATTGAACTTAGGTTTAATAGTTTTTCAGCCTTTTTCCCGATACAATCACATCACTCTACAATTCACACCACAGTCAATCCATATAATAGGGCTTAATGATGAAACTTGAATCTCTAGCATTACACCATGGCTACACCTCTGAAGCGACGACGAAGGCGGCAGCAGTACCGATTTACCAAACTACCTCGTTTACCTTTGATGATACTCAGCATGGTGCGGACTTATTTGATTTAAAAGTTCCCGGTAATATTTATACGCGTATTATGAACCCCACCAATGATGTGCTTGAGCAGCGTATTGCAGCAATGGAAGGCGGTATAGGTGCATTGGCAGTGGCATCGGGCATGGCGGCGATTACCTATGCAATTCAATGTATCTGTGATGTGGGTTCTAATATTGTTAGCACCAGCCAGCTCTATGGGGGCAGCTATAATTTATTTGCGCATACATTCCCAAAGCAAGGCATAGATGTACGTATGGTATCTGGAGCCGACCTAGAAGGCTTTGAAAAAGCCATTGACGATAACACCCGTGCGATTTTCTGTGAATCAATTGGTAACCCTGCGGGCAATGTAGTTGATATTGAAGCCTTGGCGGCAATTGCTGACAAGCATGGGCTTCCTCTCATTGTCGATAATACTGTAGCTTCGCCTTTTTTGTGTCGCCCCTTTGAGTTGGGCGCACATATTGTGATTCACTCATTGACCAAATATATTGGCGGCCATGGTACTTCTATTGGTGGGATTATTGTTGATTCAGGTAAGTTTGATTGGGTGGCGAATAAAAAGCGTTTTCCTATGCTTAATGAGCCTGATCCCTCTTATCACGGAGTAGTGTATACCGAGGCACTGGGAGCTGCTGCCTATATTGGTCGTTGTCGTGTTGTGCCATTAAGAAATACTGGCGCCGCACTTTCCCCGCATAGTGCATTTTTAATTTTGCAAGGTTTAGAAACCCTTGGCCTTAGAATGGAGCGCCACTGCAGCAATGCAGAAACACTGGCCGCTTATTTACAGAACCATGATAAGGTTAGCTGGGTAAATTATGCCGCTTTACCCGACAGCCCCTTCAACGCTGTTTGTAAAAAAATTACGGGTGGAAAAGCCTCTGGTATTTTAAGTTTTGGTGTTAAAGGCGGAATTAAATCCGGTACGCAGTTTATTGATGCGCTGCAGATGATTTTACGCTTAGTCAATATCGGTGATGCAAAATCACTCGCTTGCCACCCGGCCTCAACTACGCATCGTCAACTCAATGAAGATGAATTAAAGATGGCGGGGGTGAGTGCCGACCTTGTCCGTATTTCTGTTGGGATTGAAAATATCGATGATATCATTGCTGATGTGAGTCAGGCTTTGGATAGTGTTACGGTGTAAGTGAGTATACATTTGCTATGGATAGAGTGATTGTTAGCTTGTAGCGCAGTCATTCTACGTTTTTCCATTTATGTTGTTTTAGTGTCAATTTAAAGGGGTGAAGTCATTCTGATATTGGGGCGCAACTAACCGCAGTATGTCTACTCAAGCTAAAGATTTCGACGTATTTTTAAAAATAAAGAGGTGTGGGTCGTGCTGTTCATGGTTGCTGTTATTTTTTTGGCTTCTGTTTATATTTTTATTGTATACGCTAGCCTGAATACTAGGGTGCTGAATAAGTCAAAGTCAAAACTTGAAAGTCAGGGTTACAGTAAGGTTTTTCATGGTTGTGGGGATAAGTTTGTTGCATTTAATGTGGAGTCAGGTCGCTTCCGTATAGGTAATTTACGTTATTATAATTATATAGAAGAGCCTTTATCCTCTATTGTGAAATATGAATGGTTGTTTAATGAAGGTGATGGAGAAGAAAAAAATAATAAGTTTTTCTTTTACATGCCAAGCAATGATTTATACACTAGTACTCTATTTTTACATTCTGTAAAGATTTCAGGCGTTGTTTTTTATGCGTTTAATATTCTCTATAAGGATGGTGAGTTTGCTCAAACTAAAACTGAGTGGCTTTTAATCCAAGAAATTTTAGGGGCACGCGAACAATGCTGATATGCAGTGTGAAACACAACATCGGGTAAAAAACTAATCCTCCCTAAGCCCTTCTATACCCGCATTAAATTCCAAACTACCAACATATGACAAGCGATAGCAATAAAGCTAATGCGATGACGGAGTTGTTGGTACCAGTTAGGGTAGATCTCATTTAAAAACAATTTCTCCCAAAATAATAAGCATAAAAAACTGAACAATAAGATGCTGGCGTTATAAATGGAGGGTAAGAAATGACTGAAGACGGGGATCAATGAAAAAATAATCGCGGCATGGATATGTCGCGCAATAAAGATTTTATTATTCTCGTTATGACCGAATAGGGCGACAGCCCAAATAGAACCCGCCAGAAATGCATAGATTACCGTTGAGTAGAGTAAAAACGTTTCGCTTAGCCAGCGTTCATGATCGGCAAAAACCCAAGGGCCTAATGCTCCAGCAAAAAAAGGCAGTAAGCCTAGATACATGTAATTGCTAATAGTGTCTTGGTGTGGACCGAGTAGTGATATTTTCATAGTCTAGTGGCAATATAGTTAGGTTGACAATCGTTAGGCTGGCAATAAAGTATTAACAGTAGCGACGAGCTGCTGCTGAAACTTTTCGTTAGTCAGCTGACTTTTTTCCACATCGAAATTATCATAAAAGCTAGGCAGGGACATATTCGCTTTTACTTCACCGCCAAAGAAAGCGGCTGAACTCACCGCAGCGGCTAGTACGCTCGCAGCACCTCTAGCGCCCGGTGAGGTGGCGAGTAATACCATGGCTTTATTTTGAAATACTTTCGGGTTTATTCTTGAGCACCAATCAAACAAATTTTTATACGCCGCGCTGTAGGTGCCATTATGCTCGGCGAATGAAATGATCAGCGCATCGGCATGGCTAATCTTACTTAAAAATGCATGAGCCAAATCAGGCTGGCCTAATTCGGCTTCTTTGTCTTGGCTAAATAATGGTAGTTCATAATCGTTTAAATCAACGATCTCAGTATCAGCGCCTTCAACCAAGCTCGCCGCATAGGCGGCGAGTTGCTTATTGATAGATTTTTTACTACTGCTAGCGGCAAAAGCTAAGAGTTTCATGTGGGTATTCCCATGTGGTTGATGGCTAAAATGCATACTGACTGCCGGGTCACTTGAAAAGAATACACTCCATTTCAGGCGCGCTGTGAATATATCCCTATACGCTCAGCTTCGTCATCCATGCCTCAGATGGGCTGAAACGGAGTGTATTCTTTTCAAGCACCCTGCTAGGAGGCTGTCCGAGAATAGAAACCTACTGCGGAAAAGCGGATTTTCTCCTGATTTTCGTCGCTTAAGGGCGCCTACTGTTGGCAAATAGCACCACTATTCTCCTCAATTCATGAAAAAATCTGACTCAAAATCGCTATCCCTCGCTACGGCCCCTATTCTCGGACAGCCTCCTAGTATCTGCCCGTACTTTAGCATTGTTTAACCTGTCATACCGCAGTAGATTCAACTGCGGTATGACAGGTTTAATAGTCTTTATCCCAGAAACGCAAGTTTTCGTGATTAAGCTGTCGTTTCTAGGTTAATCCATTGCCTTTAGGTGTGCGCGCTAAAACCCAAATACTGACTTTACCTGCTCCACTATTTTTTAATGTTAAGGCGAGTGCATTGGCGGTAGCACCCGTAGTCATTACATCATCGATAATCGCAATATGCTGCCCATTTAATGGTGATGTCACAGAAAAGCTATGCTGCAAATTCTTTAAGCGCTTTTTTCTATCGAGGTTTTTTTGTGCGGGAGCCGCTTTTATTCTTCTCACCTTTTTGAAAATGGGTATAGCGAGGCGTTGATGAATGTGATGGGAGAAAAAGTACGCTTGGTTAAACCCTCGCTGCCATTGTTTGCTCCAATGAAGCGGTACGGGGGTAATCATGTCAGGTAGGGGAATATGTTGTTGCTGGTAATGTTGCTGTATTTTTTCTACAAATATTTCTGCTAGTGCCTTGCCAATAAATAAATCACTGGCGTATTTGAAGCGAAGCAATAAGTTCGAGAGTGGTGATTGATAGGCGTAGGGGCTAAAGGTGTGATCGAAATGCGGTCTCTGTTTTAAGCATTCACCACAGAATAGGGCGCTGTGGCGTAAAGGGAGTGCACAACAAGTACAGTTATAGCGGGGAGAATAAAGGAATTGTTGTTGACAAGAGGTGCACAGTCGATGTGTTGATAAGGCTTGGCATAAGCCACAGCGGTGTTTGGGGCGTAAGCGAGTGAGCGCTAATAGGGCATTAGAGCAGCGGTTAATAAAGACGCTATGTTCAACGATAAAGAGTTTAACGCTAGAGTAGAGTCGAGACCATTCCTGTTGTATCATAGTAGTTAACCTAAAAATCCATTTTCGGTTGACAGTGCACATGTGCGCTATCAGGCTATTTTGGTATCGAACCTAGAAAACACAGTGGACTTTCATACCCACTACGTTTTCTAGGTTAACACAAATATATAGCAATACAGAGACTGTTCTATGCCACTTTCTACTCATACCGCTGCTCATCCCTTTGCCCAGAGCACACTCCGTCACAACTGGATGAGGGCTGAGGTAACTGCACTTTTTTCTTTACCTTTCAATGACTTAATGTTTCAGGCGCAAACAGTTCACCGTCAGCATTTTAATCCTAACCATGTACAGGTGAGTACACTTTGCTCGATAAAAACCGGCGCATGTCCTGAAGATTGTAAGTATTGCCCCCAAAGCGCGCGTTACGATACGGGGCTTGAACGCGAAAAACTCATGAAAGTGGATGCAGTGATTGAAGAAGCCAAAGCCGCTAAAGCTAGTGGGGCTACCCGTTTTTGCATGGGTGCTGCATGGCGTTCACCAAAGAACAAAGATTTACCCTATGTGGTTGAGATGGTAAAGGGCGTCAAAGCCCTAGGTTTAGAGACCTGTATGACCCTAGGTATGCTGGACGATCATCAGTCTGCAGAGTTGGCTGATGCGGGCTTAGATTACTACAACCATAATCTTGATACCTCGCCAGAATACTACGGCGATATCATTACCACTCGCACTTATGAAGATCGTCTTAATACGATACAAAATGTACGTGATGCAGGTATGAAGGTTTGTAGCGGCGGTATTGTTGGAATGGGTGAAGGTGAGCAAGATCGTGTGGGCCTATTAATTCAATTATCCAATATGACAGTACATCCCGAATCTGTACCGATTAATATGTTGGTGCGTGTAGAAGGTACCCCTTTAGAAGACCTTGGAGATTTTGATGGTTTTGATTTTATTCGCACCATCGCCGTGGCGAGAATATTAATGCCAGCTTCGCATGTGCGTTTATCTGCAGGTCGCGAAGAAATGAATGAGCAAATGCAAGCCATGGCATTCATGGCCGGTGCTAATTCTATTTTCTATGGTGAAAAATTATTAACTACCGCCAATCCAGAAGCGAATCAAGATATGCAATTGTTTAAGCGTTTGGGTATCGAGCCTGAACCTTATTCTGCCGTTGAAACTCGTCGCAATACTGGAGCCGAAATTTTCCAACCGTCAGTATCACCAACACCTGCTGCAGCACCGCTTTTTTATGATGCGGCAATGTGAGTAGAGATTGATTAGTGGTAAGTTTATAGCTTCAAGCTACAAGAAAAAGCATTTCACTGGTAGCTTCTCGTTTCAGTATATAGAGTGAATAATGGAAATTAATAATTTACCTTTTGGTACCACAAACTGGTCAGAAGTAGAAAGAACCGAGCACAGTGGTGACACCGGTATTGCCTATTGGCAAACTAAAAAGTTTGGTGATATACGCGTAAGAATGGTTGAATATTCAGCCGGTTATTTGGCGGATCATTGGTGTAGTAAAGGCCATATCTTATTTTGTCTCGAAGGTCAGTTAGAAACAGAGCTAGAGGATGGTCGACGATTTACCTTAACCCCTGGGATGAGCTACCAAGTGGCGGATAATGCAGAAGCTCATCGCTCATCAACCGAGCACGGGGCTAAGCTTTTTGTTGTTGATTAATGTTTTTAAGCGGCAAGTGAATAGCTTCAAACCTCAAGAAAAAGCGTTTTACTTGTGCCTTTCGGCTTGAAGCCTTTATGGTTCCTTTTATGACCCCTTTCGATGAAGAATTAAGTTTGGCTTTGGCGCAGCGTCAAGCGCAGCAACGTTATCGACAGCGCTCCGTTTCCAGCTCGCCTCAAGATGCTCATGTGATTGTCAACGGTGAGTCTTATTTGGCATTTTGTAGTAACGATTATTTAGGTTTAGCCAATCACCCCGACGTTATCGCCTCTCTTCAACAAGCCGCATCCCACAGCGGTGTAGGTAGTGGCGCTTCTCATTTGGTTCAGGGGCATACGCAGTACCATCATCAGTTAGAAGAGGCCCTAGCTAGCTTTACTGGCCGCGAACGCGCCTTATTATTTTCTACCGGTTACATGGCTAATATGGGGGTGGTGTCAGCCTTAGTGGGACGTGGAGATAGCGTCTATGAAGACCGTTTGAATCACGCCTCCTTAATTGATGCAGGCTTATTAAGCCGCGCAAAAGTAACACGTTATCGCCACAATGATCTAGAGCAGCTAGAAGGTTTGCTGGCCAAGGATAAGAGCAGGAGAAAACTGGTACTTGTCGACGGCGTTTTCAGCATGGATGGCGATCTCGCGCCATTGTCTGAGCTCGCGGAATTATGTACCCGTTATCAAGCCCAGCTGATGGTAGATGATGCCCATGGTTTTGGTGTCTTAGGCGAACATGGGGGTGGTTGTGCTGAACACTTCGGCCTATCGGCCAATGAACTACCGATTTTAATGGGAACCTTGGGGAAATCTTTCGGCACCTTTGGCGCGTTTGTCGCGGGTTCAGAAGCCTTAATCGAAACCTTAATACAGTTTGCCCGCACCTATATTTACACCACAGCGCTACCGCCTGCAATAGCGGCAGCCACACACACTAGCTTGGCTTTATTGCAACACGATAGCCATCGTCGAGCCGCGTTGAAGCACATTATTTGTTATTTTCGAGAGGGTGCGCAAGCGCTAGGCTTGCCCTTAATGACATCACTAACACCCATTCAGCCAATACTATTAGGTGAAGATAAGCGCGTGATGCAAGTAGCAGAGCACTTGCGCATAGCGGGAATACTAGTGGGTGCAATTAGACCGCCTACCGTGCCAGAAGGCACTGGCCGTTTGCGCATTACCTTTAATGCTAATCATAGTGAAAGTGATGTGGATCGCTTACTGCAGGCCTTGTCTACAACTATTGGACTTGAGAAAGTGGGTGCTAACAGTAATGATTAAGCAGACTGTTTATGAGTGCGTGGCAGCTCAGCCCCTCATGGGCATACCATTAGTGTTAATCAATGGCTGGGGAGTGGGTGAAGGCAGCTGGCAATCGTTACTGCCCGCACTGCAAACCTATTCACGAGTGATTGTGATTAATGTCACTTATGAGAGCGATGCCGATAGTCTATGCGAAAAAATACATCAAATTTTACCGGAACAAAGTGTGCTGATTGGTTGGTCATTAGGCGGCATGTTAGCCACTAAAATTGCCGCGAGCTATCCACAGTCAGTCAGCGCCTTGGTGACATTAGCCTGCAATGCACAATTTGTTGCTAATGCCACATGGCAAGAGGCGATGGAGGCGGCAACGTTTACTGCTTTTTATCAAGCCTTACAGAACAATCCAGCAAAGACACTAACGCGTTTTTTATCGTTGGTAGTTCTGGGTGATGAGCAGCAGCGTGAACAAAAACGCTATTTGAATACAGTGGATACGCTAGCGGATAGAAAGGATTTATTATCGGGTTTAGATCTATTGCGTGATATAAATAATCAGCAAGCGATCGCTCAATCAACGTGCCCTAGCCTACATTTGTTTGGTGAAAACGATCAGCTGGTGCCTGTAGCGGCAGTTAACAAGATTCAACGATTAAATCCGCAATACCAATGCGAAATCATTCAAGATGCTAGTCATTTACTCCACCTGCCAGCGGAGCGAGTACTCACTGTCATGGCTCCTTTTTTCAATGGTTTTTTAAAGGCAAACCGATAATGGATTCTAGCAAGCAAGCTATTGCGGATTCATTTAGTCGGTCTGCTAGCCGTTACGATCAGGCGGCAGTCATACAGCAGAAAGCAGGCAATCAATTATTGTTAGCGATGCAGCAGTATTTAGGTGAAAACTTTACGGCTAAGGTGGTCGCTGATATTGGTTGTGGTACGGGTTATTTTTCTGCTGATATTGTTGCGCGTTATCAGCCAGCAGAATACGTGGGTGTTGACCTTGCGCAGGGTATGTTGGCGCTTGCGGCGAAAAACAATCATCATTTAAATAATGCGCGATGGTTGTGTAATGATGCAGAAGATTTAGCGTTAGAAGATCAATCTGTTGATTTGATTTACGCTAACTTTTCCCTACAGTGGTGTGAAAATTTACCCCAGTTAATGCAAAGTTTTCAGCGTGTATTAACGCTCGGTGGCGTGTGTTGTTTCACCTCTCTTGGGAGTAATACCCTAGCTGAATTACGGCAGTCATGGTCTGCCATTGATCAATTCAATCACGTTAATCAATTTTATGATGCCGCTGCATGGCGGTTCGCCATTGAACACGCCGGTTTTTCAGTGGTGCACAACGATAAAATCAACACTACGGCATATTTTGATTCGGTTACTTCGGCATTGCGTTCCTTAAAAGAAATCGGTGCCAATGTCGTTAAAGGTGAGCACCGGCAGGGGTTAACGGGGAAGCAGCGATTTGTTGATTTTGTAGATGCCTATGAAGTCTATCGTACGGCAGAGGGCATTCCGGTGAGTTACGAAATAGATAGTTGGATTATTAAACGATAGCTGAAAGCGAGTAGTGTACAGCTTACAGAAAAAGCAAGAAAACACCTTGATAAGCTCTTTGCCAATCGCACCAAAATGCTTGTAGCTGTCACTTCACATGTAAAGAGAATTAATTATGCCCGCACATTTTTTTGTTACTGGTACCGATACAGGAGTGGGTAAAACCCTAGTGAGTGCGGCGTTGATTCATGCTGCTAATGCCCGAGGCTTAAGTACGGCGGCTTTAAAGCCAGTGGCGGCAGGTTGTGAGCAAACCCCAGATGGTCTGCGTAATGAGGATGCACTAATTTTACAGCAGGCGATCAGCAGGCCATTAAGTTATGAGCAGATAAACCCTGTGGCGCTAGAGCCTGCAATGGCACCCCATATCGCAGCAGAGCAAGCGGCACGTCGAATCACTGTCGATGGTTTAACCGGTTTCTGTCGCGGAGTGTTAATGCAAGGCACGGATTTTGTTGTGGTTGAGGGTGCGGGTGGCTGGCGTGTACCGATAAATCATCGTGAAACATTGGCTGATTTAGCCAAAGCCTTGTCGCTACCGGTGATTTTGGTGGTGGGTATGCGCTTAGGTTGCTTAAATCATGCCTTATTAACGGCAGAAGCCATTCATTGCGATGGCCTAGTGCTTGCGGGCTGGGTATCTAACCATATTGATCCGGAGATGCCTGCTTATCAAGCTTGTTTAGCTACTCTCGAACAGCATCTACCAGCTCCCTGTCTAGGTCATATTCCTTTCTTGTCTAATCCTCAAGCTATTGATATTAAAAACGACTTGAATATAGGTAAACTACTGCTTTAAATCATTTCTTACAAATAAACGGTCTTATTTTCCTTGTTCTTTCGAGTGTTTTTTATACAGCCAAGGATTATAATGTGTTTAGTGTAATGTTAATTGATGGGCAGTAGATAAACCATTGTCACAGTTAGGTCGTTATTATGATAAATACTAGTGCTGGTATTAGTAATGTATTTCAACAGGGCATTTCAGGTCTGAATTCGAGTAGTCGTTCGATTGCAGCATCAGCAAATGAATTAGTGCTTTCTGGCACAGTTGAGCGCGCATCGACCACAACCACGGATATTGTTGAACCCTTAGTAAAGATGAGAATGGAACAACATATATTTAATGCATCCGCTAGTGTGATTAAAGTTGCGGATGAGGCACTGGGGGCATTAATTGACACTAAAGCCTAGGATTGTCAGGCATAGAGTCAGGATAGAGGAGTAATTACTATGAACAGTAATAGCTTTCCCACACCAATAAACTCAACCATTAATAGCTCGTATATGCTGCTCAGCTCACCGGTGAGTGAAGAGTCCATGGATTTAAAAACTGCGCTCATCAAACCGATTGAGCAGTCTGTAGAAGTTAGCCTCAGTAATGACGCCAGTAATCATGACCGTGTAATGCAGCGCGTAGAGCGAGAGGCAGCGCATAAACATGCGCTAGAAAAGCATCAAACTGACATTGACCAGCAAAACCTACAAAAGTTGTCTACACTAGATAGAGAAGTACGTAATCATGAGCGTGCTCATGCAGCAGTG